>CAZGXC010000001.1:0-10635 GCA_964529535.1 uncultured Hyphomicrobiales bacterium
AGATTTGATAAAGTAATAGAAAAAGAGATGAAATAAAGCACGAACGCACAACACAAATTCCGCGACTGTAACAGGTGGGACAATTGAACTTCAAGCAAACCCAAGCAAAGTATTTAACCTAAAAGCAGGATTTACAATCCAATCAAGCAAATATTCAGAAGCAATAGTATGGTCAGATGGCGATCCAGATAATGGAATAGCAGCACAAAGTAGCGATAAATTGCTCCGCACTCCAAATCAATACGGATTCTTCACTATCAATAGCCAAATATTCGAGAATTTAAATTTGGATCTTTCAAGCATCGTAACAGGCGAAATGTACACTCCGCACTTTGCCGGAGGAATCACTCCGAGCGGAGAAGTTCATTCAAAAGATGAACTCGTGCGCACTCGCCCATTCCTTGAAATCAACGGAAAGCTAACTTACGAATTAGTAACATATCCAGATGTTGAGCTATATCTTGGCGTGCAAAATATTTTCAATGAATATCAAAAAGACTTCGATAGGGGAGTAAATAGAGATTCTGGTTATATTTACGGACCGGGTCGCCCGCGCACAATTTATGGCGGAATTAAATTAAAAGTATAATAAAAAATTATTAGATGTTACACCTTAACATTAAGCCCCACTTAATTAAAAAAAGGTGGGGCTGCTTTAATTTGAAAAGAAACAATTAGAATTTAAACATAATGCCAGCACCGATGAATAAGTGGTCAGCCGAACCGATAGTATACTTAACATCAGCATTTAGTAATAGCGAAGAAGTTAAATTATAATACATTCCCGCTCCTAAATTGAGGTTCGTTTCAGTGTTGCTTACTGAAGAAGCTCCAACCCATTCTTGCATTTCTTTTGGATAATTATATGATGCACGAGTAAGAGTTAAACCAGCAGATCCATAGAATCTCATAGATTCGAGAGAATAGAAAACATAATTGGCATTGAGATAGACATCAAACCATGTGATATTATCTTGCTCAAGATAATAGACTAATTGGGGAGCAGCTTCCCAAGCTTCTGTGAATTGATAGACTCCTTTTGCGAAAATACCCAATGACTTAATCCCTGTAGCATATCCAGCGCCAGCGCCAGCTAAAATGTTGTGGCTTATTGGATTAGAATCAACGGGAGTAGGTTCCGCTATTGCACTTGTTGTAATTGCGAGGGAGCCAGCAATTACGGCGAAAAAAATTATAAATAGTGTTTTTGTTGCTTTCATAAAAGCACCTTTCTAAAATATATTGAAAAATTTAATTAGTACCAAACTGCATCTTGCGGAAGTTCCGAAATAACGGAATATTCCGTTATGTTATTGATTTCTTGCCAAGCCTCTAAGTTCCAGCCTTTTTTATATTTACTGTTATACTTAATCATTCCTGTAGCTGATACTCCTGAAAGGCTAGCATCAGTTCCCGTATAAATATAACCGAAGCTACGGATAGGTGTGATATTATCCTTTAATATTCTTGGGTAGACAAATTTAGTCTTTGATGGATCATTATCATCTGCATCAAATTGGAATATTAAATGAACAAGAGTTGTTAAGAAATTATTAGGGTTGCCTACAATAGAACCACCCATTAAAGGATAGAATTTTACTAATCTACTCGCCTTCATCTTCCCCGGTAGAGTTATTGTAAATTGACCATTCGCTTCTACTACACCTTCTGCAACATTAAGTTCATCTCCGAGAGTTGCTATAATCTTTCCTTTTCCATTTTTCCATATACCGAATTTAGGATTACCGGGTTCGGAATAATCTCGAGATTTTAGAGTCCCGGTGATTATATAATCCTCTGCTACAATTTCAGTAGTTTCGCTCTGATCACCTGTATTCGGGTTAGGATTAGGGGTATTAGTTCCATTATCAGTGGAGCAGGAAAAGAAAGTTAGGCATGTAAAAATGCATAATAAGATTGTTAATTTTGTTCTCATAATATAGTCCTTATAATAAAAAAATAATTTAATACATTTAACTAACGTAGTTATTGTTTGACAAATTCTACTCTTCTATTTTGAGCCTTTCCTTCTGGCGTGTCGTTAGTATCAATGGGTTTGCTTTCGCCAAAGCCTTTATATGAGAGTCTATCGGAGGAGATCCCCATCATAATTAACTGCTCCATTACAGCTTTTGCTCTATTTTCAGATAGAATCTGATTTGTAGCATCGGGCCCATCGCTATCTGTATGACCTTCAATGCTATACTTAATATCTGGTGTTTTATTTAATACTGAATATATCTCATTAATCGAACCCATAGATTCAGGTTTTATACTTGATTTCCCAACATCGAATCGGATGCCATGAACAATTATTTTCCCATCTTGCATCATACGATCATAATATTTCACTCCGCCTTCTGCAATTCTAATGTTTTTGAAATAGAATGGCTTACCTTCGCCGAGGTCAGCCCAATACGCTTGAAGAGTTAGCCCCATAGGATTGCCTGGATAATGGGGAATATTAATAACTCGCGTATCGTCCATATATACTTTTAATTTACCTTTGGTATAAGCTATAGATACATGAATCCAACGAGCTAAGTGATCGTTTTTATAGTTTATATTTGGCAATTTGCCAGAAATATCGCTGAGCTTTTCTGATACTCCGCTTGAGGAAATATCCATATACATATCTGAATGATTAGTGGTTTGGTTTTTATCATCATAAAGATAAACGAAGATCCTATTGCCATTTTCAGGCTTGAAAAAATCAAACTCTATTGTGAAAATATCAGGTAAATAATCTGTTTTAGAATTTTCAAGGAGAGGAATAATAGATGGGTTACCATCTATAAACATAAGGACATTTTCGCCATTTACATTAGCTATTTCTACCTGCCCTTTCACTAAATCCCATCTGCTCGGGAACTCTCCATTTTCTTCCCTTGCAGAGGGGGCATCCTCAAATATTACTTTATCACCGGGAATAAAATCAAATTTAGACCATATAATATTATTTGTCGTATTAGCTTCTACTTCGGGTTTCGTAGATGAGTTGTTGCTCGCCCGAGGCGTTGTATTAGGCTGTTTTATATCTGTGCTGTCTTTGCCATCGATTTTTTCTTCTGCCTTATCTAATGTTTTATCAATAGCTTTATTAATGCGCTTTTCTGTGCGATTTTCAATTTCTCGCTCTACTTTTTTTTCAGCTTTATTTATTAATTTTTCAAAAAACTGAGCTTCGGAGCTAGCAGAAAATAATATGAGCATTATCACAGTTGATATGATTGTAAATTTTGTTCTCATAATATACCTTATAAATTATCATAAACAGAACGCAAATATATGCATATTAAAAGTTTATTTTTATGTAAAATAATGACATTACCACATGTAAAGAAAAAAACTATAGCTGATGGTTTTTTTCAATGAGAAAGCAAAAATTTTGAATATGGTGTTTTGAGAGTTAAGTATTTCTGCGGGGTGTGTTGGGTGAAGCTAATAAAATCTTTCGAAAAATGAGAATAATCATAATAGAAACCGTCTAAAATCGCATCATTCCAAGAAAAATTGGGCTTATGGTAAATTTGCGAAACAATAAATATGTGCCTAAGTACTTTCGTGAATAGTTTTGGAGGAATTCCTATTACTTGATGAAAATACCTCTGAAAGGTGCGCCTCGATATGTTGGAGTTTAAAACATCTTTAATATTGACAAGTCCGTTACGGCTAACAATTTTGTCTACAATCTCATCAAAATAATGATAACGTAGCACATTCTTATTTTGAAAATTCAAGAGCAACTGCTCAATCTCGTGAATGCCTGATTCTATGCTATCTGTTTTCAAAGTATTGCATACGTGATTAATATTATCAATTCCAAAGAAATCAGCCGAACTTACGGCTTTATTAAAAAAATCATAAGGAGATATCCCCAGGAGGTTATATAAGCCATATGGCTTAAAATTTACCCCGATGAACTTAACGCCCTCTTGGCGTATTAGCTGAGTATGACGAGTAGCTTGACCAATAAAAACTGATGGAACAATATCTCTTTGATTATAAAAATTCTTTTCAGAACCATAATGGAAATGCAAGGTAGGAAATCCAAGCGGTGGGACTATTATTAGCTCCTCTGGATTATTAATACCCTCGAAGTTTATCGAATAGTAATTATTCACAAACTCCGTGATACTATTAGCCTGCGGTTGATGTTTATCGTGTTTTACTTCCATTTATTGCCTTAGTATTAATATTTGAATAAAAAAAATCTGAAAATATATCTTTTACACACAATATTAATTGGTAGTTTATATTTATGAAATTACAAACTTATGAAAATACTAGTAAATGACTGTGTAAAAACACGACATTTAGAAGAAATAAATGTCCGTATAATACTTGAAGGTAAAATTTGCAAGAAGAATCTATAAAAAAAAAGGCACTTTCTGTCGAAAGGGCCCATTCACTTGTTAGGAGTTAAAATGAATAAAAAAATTTCGAAGTCTTGCGACTTCTAATGATAATATTATGACATCAAATTATTACTACGTATGGAGGACATAGCAATAATACTACTATATATGCAATCCTTGTGCCAATATTGCGAGACCGTATAGATAAAGGATATAATCGCTATTTTTCCAATAATTTACACTAATTTAACATATTAGATATTAAAATAATAGCCATTAGCAAAACTTATAATTATGCGAAAATGCTTTCAATTTTGAAAAGCTGTTCAATTTAATCATTTTCTTCAAGCTGAAATAATTCTTCTACAGTTAATTCAAAGTATTTAGCCATCTTTAGTGCTAATACTGCTGTTGGAGAGTATTTCCGGAGTTCAATTGCGTTAATTGTTTGTCTCGAAACGCCAAGCTCGATTGCTAATTGATCTTGAGTAATGTTTTTTACTGCTCTATATATTTTAATTTTGTTTTTCATATTGAAAGCTCCTTATTAATGTTTGACTTGTATTTTAAGAATTGATATGTAATTAAGGCAATAAAGAGTGGTGTAAATACTAAATATACAGGAAAGTCTAATGCGAAGAAGAAACCTGGCGGATTGAATACCTCTATAAGTAAAATAGAACTAATAAAGAATATTAGATGCAAAATATTTGCAAGAGAAAAAGCAAATAATCTGATATGATTATAGTATTCATCTTCTGTCCGTTCTTTAGAAAAGATTACCCAGAATAAACCCAAAGCCCCAAAAAAGATAGTCAGTGTCAGGTATACATTAGTTGCCTCAAAAGAAAGGTAGTAAAATAACTGCGAAGAATTATATTTGATTTGAGGGACTGGCATCTGAAATTCTAAATTCAAGCTATAAAACATATTAATAACATGCATGGAAATTCCAATTATTAATAGGAACCAACCCCATTTTTTCCACTTGTGATTTACAAGAAAATTTGTATTTAATTCCACATTTAAAATTCCATCACTTTGGCTGTGAAGCCTTAATAGATAATAGTATCTTAAAGGCACAAAAAAGAACATAAGGAATAAGGTATAAGAAATCATACCCCAAAAGGTAATACCATAAAAGCAGCAATTGATAAAAATAAAAAGGATAGTTGAAATTCTGAATCCCCAAGTTATTGAGCTTAATCTAATTGAGAGGATCATTTCATCTTCGTTTTTCTCTTTGGATAAAACAAGTATTAATAATCCTATTAAAAAGATAGAACGCAAGATGGAGGTTGTAGCATGAGAAGTTATCTCCGAAATTGCTTCATCAACATGATAAAAATGAGAAAAAAACTCAATGTTTCGAACCAAAGTATGAAACAATGGTTCTATCGCTATAGATAGTAACATCGGCAATAATCCAATCCAGAAGAATAACCAGCCAGATTTCTTCCACCGACTGCTTAACATTAATACACGTATAATTAAAATTCCTATAGTTTATAAATAAATGTATAAAATTATTTACAAATCTAATAAATTATTAGCATATTGTCAAATATTATTTACATTTTGTGTATTTTTTATAAAAATTTATTAGTGCATTTGTAGAATGATCATGAGAATTAATAGGAAGATCAGAAGCAGATAGCAATTCTGGCAATATCTTCCCAGCTAATTGCTTGCCGAGTTCCACTCCCCATTGATCAAATGAATTGACATTCCAAAGAATGCCCTGCACAAATACCTTATGTTCATATAAAGCTATAAGCGAACCCAATACTTCAGGGCTTAACTCTTTATATAAAATTGAATTACTTGGTCTATTTCCAGCGAATACTTTATGCGGCAATAATTTAGCAATTTCATTTTCGGACTTACCAGATTTCTCCAATTCTTCTCTAACCACTGCTTCATTTTTGCCGTTCATTAATGCTTCTGATTGCGCGAAATAATTAGACAGCAGCATAGCATGATGATCGTCAGCGGGATTATGTGTATTTACTCCAGCAATGAAATCAACAGGAATCAGATGTGATCCTTGATGAATTAACTGAAAGAATGAATGCTGAGCATTGGTGCCGGGTTCTCCCCAAATGATTGCTCCTGTGTTATAATTAACGGCTTGTCCATCTTTAGTGATTGTTTTTCCATTGCTTTCCATATCAAGTTGTTGCAAAAAGGTAGGAAAACGATTTAAATACTGCTCGTATGGGATAACTGCTTGGCTATTTGCCCCCATAAAATTAGAATAGAGCATACCAAGGGCAGCCATAATAAAAGGTATGTTATTATCAAGTGGCGCGGTGCGGAAATGCTCATCAATATGATATGCGCCGCGCAGTAATTTCTCAAAATTATCATAACCAATATATAAGGCGATGGATAGTCCAATAGCTGACCAAAGAGAATAGCGTCCGCCGACCCAATCCCAAAATTCAAACATATTATCAGGATTAATGCCGAAATTCAGAACGGCTTCTCTATTTGTGGATAGGGCAATAAAGTGCTTAGCAATATTGCTTGGATTGCGACCCGTCTTTTCTAAAAACCATTTCTTGGTTGTATTAGCATTGCGAAGAGTTTCTTGCGTAGTAAATGTTTTGGAAGAAATAACAAATAGCGTTGTTTCTGGATTCAAATGCTTTAAAGTTTCAATAATATCAGTAGAATCAACATTCGATACGAAATGAATATTAATTCCTTCGATAGCATAGGGTTTCAATGCTCCGCAAACCATAGCTGGACCCAAATCTGATCCGCCGATGCCAATATTAACTACATCTGTTATTTTTTTGTCTGTATATCCAAGGAACTTACCAGAATGAACATTTTCGCAGAATTGTTTCATCTGAGCTTTAACTCTGTTAATATCATTCTTAATATTGACGGAGTCGACAATTATTTCTCTATCGCTGAAGTCTCGTAAAGCAGTATGAAGAACAGCACGATTTTCCGTGATGTTAATCTTCTCGCCATTAAACATAGCTTCAATTTCTTTTATTAAATCGACTTGCTCGGCGAGCTCTAAGAATAGAGATATTAATTTCTTATCAACGAAATTTTTCGAATAATCAAAAAGGAAAGAATCCATTTCGATAGAGAAATCATTAAATCTATTGCTATCGGCAAATAGATCTATAATGCGTGTTTCCTTTAATTTTGCGGCATAATCACTGATTGATTGCCAAGCTGTTAGTTCTGTCCTGTTTTTCATATTATTATTATTATATAATTAATTTTTGATATAGATATACCATATAAATCGATTTATTTGAAAAATAATTTTATATTTTAAGTAATATTAACTAATTTTGAACTTTGTATAATTACTCAAGATAATAGATATGAAAATATTAGTAACGGGTGGAGCGGGCTTTATCGCATCGCATATCACAGATGCCTACATAAAAGCAGGTCATATTGTCCATATTATGGATAATCTTTCAACTGGTAAGATTGAAAATATTAATCCAAATGCTACATTTTATAATTGCGATATCACGAGCAAAGAAGCAAGAGATATTATCGAAGAACAGAAATACGATGTTATCTCGCACCACGCAGCACAAATGGATGTCCGCGTCAGCGTGAAGGATCCAATTTTCGACGCAACGGCTAATATTCTTGGATCTTTGAATATCTTCGAAGCAGCGCGAAACAGCGGAGTAAAGAAAATAATCTTTGCGTCTTCTGGAGGAACAATTTACGGCGAACAGGATAATTTCCCTGCTGCTGAGGAAGACGCTACGCGTCCATGCTCTCCATACGGTATTAGTAAATTAAGCGTCGAGAAGTATCTATTCTACTATAAAGATAGTTATGGATTGGATTATGTTTCTCACCGATACGGGAACGTATATGGCAGAAGGCAAAATCCTAATGGAGAAGCTGGCGTTGTGGCAATCTTTGTTAATAAAATGCTCAAAGGCGAGCAACCAATCATTAACGGAGATGGCTTAATCACAAGAGATTATATCTATATTGATGATGTCGTTTCTGCGAACTTAATTGCTCTCGATGAAAAAGTATCTGGCATTTACAATGTTGCGACTGCGCGCGAAATCAATGTAAATCATATATTTAACTCCATTAAATCAATATTAAATTCAGATATTGAAGAAAATCATGGTCCTGCAAAGGTCGGAGAACAGAGAAGAAGCGTTTGCTCAATCGAAAAATACAAGGAAATGCACGGCTTCGAACCTAAATTCTCTTTTGAAGAGGGCTTGAAGCAGACAATAGAAGATTTTAAACAAAAGGGATAAATGAACGAAACAGCTCAATTCCTTTTTAGTTTCGGAATAGGTGATTATGTAATCATTGCCTTATATTTTGCAATGATAGTTTTTGTGGGTTTTAAGTATTCTAAGACATCGGGGGATTCCGCCGATGGGAAAGAAGATTTTCTCCTTGCTGGGCGGAAGCTCACCCTTCCGATGTTCGTTATGACTCTCGTAGCTACTTGGTATGGTAATATCTTGGGAGTGGGGGAGTTTGTCTTTGGGGATGGCTTAGTCGGTTGGCTATGTTTCTCATTTACATACTACATAGCAGCGTTTCTATTTGCCTTCTTCATTGCCGGGAAAATCAGGAAAATGAATATCTCCACTATACCGGAGCAAATCGAAAAATATTACGGCAAAACAGCATCGCTTTTCGCATCATTAATAGTATTAGTAATTACTATTCCAGCAGTATATGTGCTATCCCTTGGGGAAATAGTCCGGATGGCATTTGGATTCGACCTAAGCATTTCGATAATAATAGCCAGCGTAATATCATTTACTTATATTATCAAAGGTGGTTTTAAAGCAGATGTAGTAACAAATGCCGTGCAATTTGTGCTAATGTATCTCGGCTTTTTCGTGTTGCTATTCTTTGTAATCAAGACATTTGGCTCTCCAACTGAAATGATAGCAAAGCTACCGCCAGCGCATTTAAAGCCAACAGGGAATTACGGCATACAGTTTATTATAGTTTGGTTTATAATCGCATTCCAGACTTTTGTAGATCCCGGATTTCATCAGCGTTGTTCTGCGGCTGTTAATCCATCAACCGCACGAAAAGGAATATTCATATCCATATTATTTTGGATAATATTTGATTTTATGACTTTGACTACTGCTTTATATGCTCGCGCTTATTATCCAGAATTGGCATCTGGAATATTAGCATATCCAGTAATGAGCAATTCTATTTTGCCTGAGTTCTTTAAGGGATTCTTCATCGTCTCAATCTTGGCAACAGTGATGTCCACTCTTGATAGTTATGCCTTTATTAGCGGAGCTACGATTGGCAATGATATTATTATGAAACTCTTCCCGACCAAACGCGACGCTAAATTCTGGACGAAAATCGGAATTGTAATAACCGGTGTCTTCTCAATATTGTTAGCAATAGCATTGCCGTCGGCAGTGCAGTTAATATACAAAACAGCGTCGATAGCAGTTCCGGGTTTGCTTTTTCCTCTCACCCTGACATATTTTAAGAAATATACATTAAAGCGACGAGATTCTATAATTATAATGGTGATTTCTTCGTCTACATCCGCACTATGGACTATATTTAACTCTATGCAAATTCATCTTGATTTTATTATCAAAGATATTTTTATAAATATAGAGCCGATGGTCTCCGGGATATTTATCTCGCTAATATTAGGATTATTATTAACAAAAAGGAATACAGAAGATGTTCACAATTTCGAATCTAATTAGTTTTAGTAGACTATTGCTATCAATACCAATGTGGTATTTTATTAGTAATAATATGAATTTAGCAGCCTTTTTGATGGGGGCATTAGCGGTTTTGACGGATTTATTAGATGGCTATATGGCGCGAAAACTTAATCAAATAAGCGAATGGGGCAAAGTCATCGACCCAGTGGCGGATAAAGTCTTCGTTGGCACAACGGCAGTTTGCTTAGTTCTTCGTGGCTCCGTGCCGCTTTGGTTTGTGTTAGCGGTTTTGGCTCGAGATGGATTGATATTATTAGGCGGATTATATGCCAGCACAAAAATCAAGATGGTGATCCCATCAAATTACGTGGGGAAGGCTGCTGTATTAGTTATAACAGCGGTAATGGCTTTTGCTATCTTTGATGTTACGAATATTGTTAATATCCTCGTTTATGTCGCAACCGGAGCTTTGATTTTATCATTAGCAGTATATGCAAAAGGAATGGTTGACAGGCTCAAAAAAGCAAAAGGTAATTAAATAAAAGACACTTACACTATCGGAAATCCTTAGAAATATGTAATGAATATGA
>CAZGXC010000001.1:10735-39583 GCA_964529535.1 uncultured Hyphomicrobiales bacterium
TAAATATTTAAAATACCTTTGAAATTATATCGTTTTAATATTCTTTATTGCTAATATTGCATATTAATGAAATAATTTTTGTTATATTTTAAATAGGATTTTTTACAATGAAGAATTTCTTCAAACTTTTCGCAGTAGCATTTTTCGCAACTACATTATTTGCTACTGCACAAAGCTCTGGTTTATCAATTAGCGTTGGTGGCGGTATTTCTCGCGGTGTCAACGAATCTCAAGATAAATACAGAACATTCGATCCACTATTTGGTGGAAGCATTTTGTGGGATAACGGTCTGGGTAATGGATTAACCCCAGAATTAGGAGTTTATTCTCACAGCAACGGAACATCAGAAGAGCAATCTGCGTTCCACTACAAAACTTCATATCTCTCTGCTGACCTTAGACTAAGATGGGAATTTGTTCGCTTCGGTGATTTCTCTCCTTATCTATTAGGTGGCGTTGGGATCACTTCATTTGATGCTTCAAGAGAAGATAAAGTTTATGACCCAACAAGAGAAAGAGGAAAAAGCAATGGCGTAGCTGTTTCTTTCCCAGTAGCTCTTGGTATTAAGTATAGTATTACACCAAAATTAGCGTTAGACTTAAATGGTGGTCAATATATGTCTTTAACTGATGATTTAAATCCTCCTCACGATGGAATAAACGACAACGTTTGGTTTGCAAAATTGGGCATCAGCTATCAAATCGTAACTTTCACAGATGCTAAACCTGATTCTGATGGAGATGGTTTAACTGATGAAGATGAAGTAGCTTTAGGAACTGATCCAAATAATCCTGATACTGATGGCGACGGATTACTTGACGGAGAAGAAGTCCTTACTTACAAAACTGATCCTAAAAACCCAGATACTGACTTCGGTGGTGTAAAAGATGGAATCGAAGTTCGTAACGGAGCAAATCCATTAGATGCTGAAGATGACATCCTCAATATCCAAGTTGGCGAGAAAATCATCTTGAGAAACATTGAGTTCGTTACTGGAAAATCAGAAATCACTGAACGCTCTCAGAAGATCCTAAGCAACGTAGTAAAAGCTATGAATAAATTAGGAACTATGGAATTTGACATCGTTGGTCATACTGATGACGTTGGCGATCCAGAGAAAAACTTAAAGCTATCTGAAGCAAGAGCTAATTCAGTTAAGGAATGGTTAGTGCAACGCGGTATCGACGCTGCAAGACTTACCCCAATGGGCAAAGGTCAAACTGAGCCATTAGTGCCAAACACAAGCGACGAAAACAGACAAAAGAATAGAAGAGTAGAGTTCTTCAGAAGCAAATAATATTGCTTATTAAATAGAGGAAACTCGAAACTAAAATAAGCTCCGTGAGATTGTTTCTCTCGGAGCTTATTTGTATAATTTGGATAAGAAATTTTAATTTCTTATTTTAGCAATCTATTTTGAACAAATATATATGCGGAAAGAAATTATGAATAATATAAAAGATAATAGCAAAATGAAGAGGACTATCAATTTAGTATTTAAATTGTTTATCCTCATATCTCTCTTATATATAGCATTCTTTGGGATTAATGCTATTGATACTATCCCATTGATTCTGGCGATAGGTTGGATTGTCATATTCATTCTTGATATTTTTAGACTGCCGAATCTAAGAGTTCGGGAAAATCAAATAATATATAAAAATATGTTTGGGAAAGAGCGGATTATTAATCTTGACGAGGTCGTAATATTAAAATCTTTCAATCTATTTAACAAGTCCTATTATTTACGAAATAAGAATAATAATTATTATTGGTTTGCTTATGTGCCGATAAAGAATGTATCAAATGAAGATCAAGCTCTAATTGATAGGGTGAAGACCGGCGAGATATAGGGTCAGTTAATACCTATAGCACAAAGATAGCTTCAGGCTCAAGCAAGATTTGAAATCTTGAATATACTTTATCTACGACATAATTTGCGAGATTGAAGATATCTCGTCCACTCGCATTCCCATAATTTACCAATATTAAAGAGTGCTTATCATATACGCCTGCGTCTCCGATTCGATAACCTTTTAGCCCGACTTTTTCAATTAAGAATGCTGCTGATACCTTGAAAAGAGTGCTTGGATCATTTCCTGAATCTTTATTATCTTTTGATTGATAAATGGGGATATTCTCAAAAATAGCTTTTAGCTCGATTGCTTTTTCTTGGGAAATAAATGGATTTTTGAAAAAACTGCCAGCGCTTCCTAAAAGACCAGTATCGGGAAGCTTTTCGCTTCGTATATTGGAAATTAATAATGCTAATTGTTTCGCATCGATATTTGTGAGATTATCTCTAAGCATTCTATCTTTAATATCCTTGTAATCATAATTTAGCGACGGCTGCTTGCTTAGCTTGTATCTGACATTTATAATGAAATATTTATTATGATTTTCGGGTAACTTGAAGATAGAATCTCTATAAGCAAATTTACATTCTTCATTTGAAAAGCTTTGTAATTCTCCTGTCTGAATATTTACAGCATCAAGAGAATAAAAAGTATCTTTTTGTTCGCAACCATAAGCCCCAATATTTTGAACTGGTGAAGCACCTACTAATCCTGGAATACTAATAAGGTTTTCTATACCAAAGAAATTATTATCAAGCGCATAAGAAACTAAATCGTCCCATTTGCAACCAGAACCCGCTTGGACGATGGCATAATCATCAGAATCCTCGATTACAGAGATTTTATCTAATTTAGAATGAATGATAATTCCATCAAAATCTTCGACGAATATAGTATTAGCTCCAGCTCCAAGAATCAAGGATTTATTATTTTTGATAATACTGCTTAGGGTTAATTCAATGAGGTCATCAACAGAATTGATTTCGGCAAAGAACTTTGCCTTCGCATCTATATGAAAAGTGTTGTGATGTTTGAGAGATTTATTTTCTTCTATGATTAGCATATAAAAAAATTGAATATAATTTGAAAATGGATTAAATATAAAGTAAATAAAGGCTGCCAAATAATAATTAGGCAGCCTTTGTATTGAAAGATTTGCTATTTAAGAATTGGAATCATCTTCTCTTGGATGGCTCCTTCGACCTTTACTTCGCCTGCGTCAGTGATGTAAACGTCTAATTCTGTGCGGAATCCTAAGAATTTCTCAGGCATATAGATTCCCGGCTCAATTGAGAAGCAAGTGCCCGGTAGGATTTTTCTATCGTCCTTTGTTTCCAAGTTATCAATATGCGCACCATTTCCGTGAACTTCTTCGCCGATATTATGCCCAGTTCTATGAATGAAATATTCACCATAACCAGCATCAACGACTACTTTGCGGCATGCATCATCTACTTCCCAGCCGTGAATTTCTTTGCCCGCTGCGAAGCTATCTTCTACCATTTTCTTGGCTGTATCGCGTGCTAATCGTATCACCTGGAAAATATCTTCTATATGCTGCGGAACGCTTTCACCAGCATATCCCATCCAAGTAATATCGTAATAAATTCCGCCCGGCTGATTTTTCTTAGCCCATAGATCGAGCAGGATTACATCGCCTTCCTTAATCTTGTGGCTGTTCTCTGGAGTTGGCTCGAAGTGTGGATCGCCTGCATGCTCATTAACGGCAACGATTGGACCATCTTCGCATTTCATATTATTTTCGTGCATAATATCGAGCATAAAGCGATGTATCTCGTATTCTGTTGGATTATCGCCTGCTTTTATTCTGCGTGCTATTTCCTTGAATGCGCTATCCTTTACCATTTGCATTACTTTTCCTGCAGCAATGTGCATTTCAATATCTTCTGGTGATAAATGCGATTCGAAAATTGAAACTAAATCTGCACTGGAAACTACATCTACTCCGAAACTGCGAACTAAATCGACTGTCCCAGCATCAACGATTGATACATAAGGAATAGAGTTATTTGGAGAATATTGCATAGCTACTTTTTTTGCAGAGCCGAGCATATTTTTGAGGAGTTCGTGCTGCTGTTGCCATGGTAAATATACATTTTTATCGCCTGGTAAGTGATCCAAACGCCATGGCTCAATGCGATGAACTAATTTTTGTGGTTCGCCAACAGCTGGGATATAATAGAACCAGCGGCGAGTAGTGAATCTCTTTGTATCTATTTGCAATATTCTATGAGCTATTGCATCTCTATTATGGAAATCATAGAATAACCATCCATCCATATTTTGAGCTTTGATGGCTTCTTGTATTTTTTTAATATCAACCATTGTTTTTCCTGTTATAATTTTTAATATAAAAGAATAAACACGTATTTAAATAATATTTATTGATAGTTAGCGGAGATATTACATAATTAAATGTGTATGAAAAAACAAAAGCATCAAGAGAATTGAATATATATAATATACAATTCATCTTAATGCCAATATGTTGTTGAAATGAGAATGTTGGAGTTCTATCTATCTTCCATAGGCGTAAATTCTCTTGCTGGGCATACGTTCTTATATGCAGGGCGAATAATACGCTTGCTCGAGAAGTTAAGCTCTTCGATTCTATGAGAAGTCCAACCCACTATACGAGCCATTGCAAATAACGGAGTAAATACTTCACTTGGCAAACCAATTGCATCGTATACAAATCCTGAATAGAAATCCACGTTGATACAAGTTTGTTTTGCGTTACCGCCTTTGAATTTCATAAATACTTCAACGGCACGATTCTCAATCAATTCCATAAACTCAAATTCATCTTGGCGTCCCTTTTCGATGGCTAATTCTCTTGCCATTTCTTTTAATAATCCGGCACGAGGATCGCTTACTGTATAGACGGCATGCCCTATTCCATAAATCAGCCCGCTTTTGTCGAAGGCTTCTTTATTTAATATTTTAAGTAAATATTCATCTACTTCTTTTACGTTCTTCCAATCCTTTACGTTCTCTTTCATGTTTTGGAGCATTGAATTTACTTTAATATTTGCTCCGCCATGGAGAGGACCTTTCAGCGAACCAATTCCCGCTGCGATAGAAGAATAGGTATCAGTTTCGGTAGAACTGGTAACGCGGACAGAGAAAGTAGAGTTGTTACCGCCGCCGTGATCAGCATGGAGAATTAGAGCTAAATCGAGGATTCTAATATCGAGCTGAGTATATTTCTCGCGTCCCTTCATCATATATAGGAAGTTTTCCGCTACGGACATTTCGTCTCTTGGGTGCCTGATATTCAGGGAGCGACTCATTTCCGAATGCTTTAATACTTGGTAAGCATAGGCAATGATAGTCGGGAATTTAGCAATCAAGTTTATTGATTGGCGTATTAGATTATCTTTCGTGATTTCATCTGGGTTTTCATCGTAAGTATATAATTCTAAGACGCTTCTGGCAAGAATATTCATGATGTTTTTGCCTTGAATTGATAATATGCTCATCATCGCTCTATGGTCGAGCGGCATAGTATCTACTAATAATTTGCGGAAAGTATCCAATTCCTCTCTGTCTGGCAAGTTGCCCGAGAGCAATAGGTATGCAGTTTCTTCGAATCCCAGCCTCTCGTCCTTTTGTATTCCATGGACGAGTTCTTGGACGTCAATTCCGCGATATAGCAATTTCCCGGGTATAGCTTTTAGCTTCCCGTCGGGTTGCTTTTCATATCCTATTACGTCGCCTACGTGGGTCAGCCCGGCTAACACACCGGAATGATCTTCATTCCTTAGCCCTCGTTTAACGCCAAGTTGGGCAAATAGGGATTTGTCAATCTTGCTTGTCCTTTTGATGCTTTCGGACAATTTATAAATCAAATGTTGTGTTTCCATAAGCCATTCAAATAATAATTAATAATTTAATAAACATTTATTTCGAAAATTAACAAAAGTATAATTATAGTCTAATCTATAATATACATAATATAGTCGTCTATATTTTCTAATTATTTTTATTATTTTGAAAATAATTTTATTTTGGCTATGATGATGATTATTGGTGTTTATAGTTTGGATTATTACTTTGGCTTGACAGTGAGATCTGTTAGGATATTAGCTTTATTGTATTCGTCTAATATTTCTTGGCGAAGGACTTGTAGCACGCCTTCGGGGCTTAGGATGTCATCTTCTTGTAATTCAGTTACAATTTCTTCAGCCATAAATAATGGGGAGCGGCTCTGCATCTCGAGAGACCAGCTTTTGAAGCCCATATATTGAGCAAACCACTCGGAGAGAGCTACAATGACGGTCAGTGGCTCATCAATGTTCTCATCGATTTTGATATCCTCTGTTCCGCCGTATGATATTCTGATATTTTCTTGATTTTGCAGTTCTTGCTCTCTTTCAATTTTAATTTGGCTCAGTATCTCTCTGGCTTCGGAATATTCGATATGGTGAAGCAAAACTGCATTCTCCATATTTTCTGGGAGCTTCCATTTGCGGACTAACCACGCTCCTATGTCGGCATGGGTGCAATTAATTATTTTCTTTTCGGCATCGATGAAACTTAATTGCTGAGTGCTTTGGAGAGATCTAATTTGCTCAAATTCCTTCGGAAAGTATTGTATAAGTATTAATATTCCAATATCGTGGATCAAGCCTGCTACGAAGGCTTCGCCCGCTAATTTATAGTTAAATCTTCTGGCGATTGCGCGTGATGCTGCTCCGCAAAATACTGAATATTGCCAGAAATCTCGGGTATCAAAGAGATCTTTGCGAACTCTTGCGAAGAATCTTTGAATAGCGAGACTCAGGACGATTTCCTTGATTGTTTTTAAGCCCATTACAACGATTGCTAAATCGATTGTAGAAATTCTGCGAGAGAAACCATAAATAGGAGAATTAGCCACGGTGAGCACCCGCATCGTGAGGGATTGATCTTGCTCAATAATGCTTGCTAACGCCAAGGCGCTTAGGTTCTCATCTTCTACGGCATTCAGGACTTGTGTGATTACATGTGGAATCGTCGGAACTTGCGAAGAAGATTCGAGTTTCTTTTGTATTTTTTTATCAAGCATTTTCTAATTCGTTGAGTTTTTGTTTAATTTCTTTCAATACTTGAGTATGAATCTGGCAGACTCTGCTTTCCGTTAGTTGTAGGACTTTACCAATTGCTTTGAAATTCAAATCTTCATAATAATAGAGAGAAATAACGAGGCGTTTTTTCTCCGTCATTTCCATCAATATTTTGCTAATATTTGCGATTCTTTCCTCGCCTTCTATTTTTTCAAGAGTATTGACTTGGGATTCATCTGGGATTTCGGCTAAAATATCGAAATCGTGCTCGCCGAGCTTTGCTTGGCTTGTTTCATTTAGATATTGGTTAGCTTTTGCTGCTGCCGCTGACTGCAGGTAAGTTTGATATTCATCGTCAGTAATTTTTAATTTTTTGATTATCTGCTCTATAGTTACTTCGCCACCGTGCTTCTGTTTGATTTCATCTTCAGCTGCTTGCAAATCTTGAGCTCGCTTGCGTGCGGTTCTCGAGAGCCAGTCAATTTTTCTTAATTCATCTAAAATGCTTCCCCTTATGCGCGTAACGGCATAAGTCTCGAATTTAACGCCCTTTGCAGTATCATATCTTTCAATTGCTTCATTTAATCCGAGCATACCCATATTAATGAAATCTTCAGTTGTTACGATACTGTGATTTGGCAAGTTCATACCTTGAATTGTGTATTTTACGAGCCATATATAAAACAGCATTAAATCTTTTTTTGATTTAATATCTCTTTCGTTAAAATATCTGGACCAAAGTTCTTCTATATTTATAACCGCAGCTTCCATATTAATCTCTTAATTAAATTATTAGCATTATTAAATATTCTATCTGTTATTGTTCAACCTGTTGTTATTCTGTCAATTATTATAGTATCAAACGAATTGTAGTTTTCTTTATTTCGTTTTTATTCCGTAATATTTTTATTACTAATTCATAAATTCATCTTCTAAGTTCATTTCATCATCTTGCATCATTGGAATATCCCCAGCGGAATTGTTTTGCGGTAGGCTTAAAGGCGATTCATTCATTAAGTCCTCGGACATAACGTAAGAGTCTTCAGCGATTGGGAATGATTCTTTAAGTTGTTTTTCGCTAATTCGAATTTCCTCTTCCATATTTTTTAATTCTGCTGCTCGATTCTCGTCTTCCATCTTTTGTCGTTCTTTTTCTTCTTCTATTTCCAAGAGAAGTTCTTTCTCTCGTTTGTCGGATAAGATGACAAATATTACTGCCATTATCAAACCGATACCGAGCAGGATGGCGATAGCCACGATGGAGCTACTGTAAAGAGATTTTAATAGATCTACCTCTCTGCCGAAATGAAATATTAAAAAAGAAATCAAGCCTGAAAGAATGGAAACTTGGAAGAGAGTCTTGAATGGGAATTTTATTAATCTATTTACTCTTTTTTGCTCTTTCTTCTCTTTTGCTTTTAGTTTCTTTAAGGATTCTTCTCTTTTCTTTTTTCTTTCCTTCTCTATTCTCTCTAATTCAGAGTTGTCTATGTCTGCGGCACTTTTTTTATCTTTTGCCATTATTTATTCTCCTACGTTTTGTTCGATTGATGAAACGTGTAATTCAAATATACGATTAGCTAATCTCTCTATTGCTTTCGATGATTCTCCATCGGGTTTAGTTTTTACTAATACTTCTTGCATTAAGATGGATTGTCGGACGGATCTGTCGTATGGAATGAATCCTATTTCTGGCATTTGCAGGTTTAGGAATTTATTCGTTACCATATTAAATTTTTCTATTACTTCCTCGGCATCTTCATTATCTATTACGTTATTGATGAGCAAGTGCATTTTTCGGAAGTCTATTTTCCGCTTCATTATCTTCAGAAGACCATAGGCATCGAGCATCGAGGTCGGTTCGTCCGTCATCGTGAGTAAAATAATATCGGATATGCTGCAACATTGCAAAATATCCTCTGAATAGCCTGCTGGCGCATCGATTATGATGAAATCGAATTGAGCATAATTAAGTAATTGCTCGAATGTGATAAATACTTTGTTCTCTATAAAGCGATTTTCTTCGGGTTCAGCTGGGGAGCCTGCCAAGATCGAGATATTCTCATCGATGTCGCAAACCGCTTGCGAAGCATCTATTTGCTGAGTGTATACTTCATTGAGGCGAACCGGTGGCTCTGCTCCAATCATTAAGTGGACGTTTGGGAAGTGAATATTTGTATCCCAGATTAGAACGCGTCCGTATTTGGCTAATGATATGCCCAAATTTACGGCTAGGACGCTTTTGCCGACTCCGCCCTTGCCACTGCAAAATGAAATCACAAAAGGCGAAGTGCTATCATTGATTTCCATTGTGGAAATATTATTTATTTCATTGGAAATAGCATTCATGTATAGAGTATCACTTTGCTTCATCGTCGTCCCTTTTCTGTAGTTCTGGCAAAAGAAGTTCCAATAGCTTGCGTTTGTCGCCATGCTCAATATCGTCTGGAATGGTTTGCCCAGTCGAGAAATATGAGATTGGTATCAGTGCGGTGTTTAGAGCTTCGATTAGCTCGCCGAACTGTAGTGTCTCGTCAATCTTTGTTAATATTATTGATGTTGGACGCCATTTCTTAAATACGCTTAGGGTTGATTTAGTCGCAGATTTGCTTAAATTGGACTGCATCACAAGGTATTTATGGTTAAATTCAACGCCCTTTAAAATGCTATTAACCTCTTCAATATTATCGTAGTTATGTTGTCCCGCTCCGGCAGAATCTATAAAGATGTAATTGTATTCCTGTTCCTTATTAATAATATTATGGAGTTCAGAATTGCTATTTACCGAACGGAATTGTATTCCAGCGATTGATGAGTATGATTGTAATTGGTCTGCCCCGCCGATTTTTATATTGTCTGCGGAGATAATTAATACCTGCCCCTCGAAGACGAGTTTACAAACGATAGCGAGCTTTATTAAAGCAGTTGTTTTCCCAGAGCCAGTAGAGCCAACGAAGCCGATGATTTGCTTCTCATCTTTTTTCTCTACATGGTCTCCGAACTTAATTTTTTCGAGGATAATCTTCCCGGCTTCCTTTATGGAATCATAAATATTTACATTTGTATCATTAATATTTAATCGGATAATAGTATTCAGCACCATATTTTCGCTGATACCGCTATCGAGCAATATTTTGTATAATTTTCGGGCATTTGGCGAAAGGGCAGAGATATTTTTAAATCTTACGGTCTCCGTTAGCTCAAAAATTTGATTTTGTAATTGATTAATCTCTGTAAATAGCTTATTTAATTGCCTTTGGATAATATCGTCATTATCGACATCCGGGAGTTTGTCGATTGGTTTATCTCTGAATATTTCTATTCCGCCCGATGATTGATTAGCTGATGCTGTATTCGGATCGACGGCAGCGACTATCTCTACTACGTTTTCCCCCGAGCCGTCGGGCTGATTAATAGAGCGAGTAGAGAGGATGATGGCATCTTCTCCGAGTTCCTCAAATATTCGGTTTTTCCCTTCCTGAATATTTGCTGCAATATATTTCTTTATCTTCATTCAGCTAAGTAATATAAGTTGATAATATATAATTTGATAATATCAACGTTGATATAATTAACGTTGATAAAATATACTTTATTCGTTGTAATTACTATAAATAACTATGCCAAGATATTGATTTATCTTGGCATTTTATGCTAATTAATTATATTCTGAAGTATTATTTCTTTATATAAGTGCTTACAGAGGTTTCTGCTACGTCTGCCATAATAATCTTGTATGGGCTTTCGCTAATTGTTCGGATTTTATAGCGCACCACATTTATTTGAAATACACCGTAAAGCGGCACCCCAAGCTCTTTTAGCTTGTCGTATGTCATTGCTAAAATTCCTGTATCCTCCGCATCGTAACCTTTATAAATTTTGGTGGCTTGGCTCTCCAAGTGAGATGGGAACCATTTGAAGTAGATCATAACCTTGTTATCAGCGCTATCTTTATTCTGCGTCTTTTCCCAGCGAACAAGGATCTCCTTACCTGGCATAAGTGAATCGCCAATTCCATCAATATACAGAGGGTAAATTGAGGATTGATATTTGGAATCGAGCGTTATATCTTTGTCTTGGTAATTGAATGCCCATTTGATATCTAAGCTATAATTATGCTTTGTATTATCTTTAAAATTCTTGCTTTCAGCAAAGAAATATCCTGGGAAAAGCAGTGGAGAAGTCTCCATAAGTCTATCGCCATTGCAAGATACATCTCTCATCTTTTCCATATATTTTGTTATGAATAAGGCGTTTATCGAGAGGTTTGGTGGCATTTTATACACAGTAGAATTTTGGTAATCTATTGTATTTAAATAAGTAATGATGGCAATATCCGCTTGCTTGAAGTCGGCGCTTGCCAATAGTCTCTCGGCAACTGTTTTGCTTAGGATATGATTTGCTTTCATTACAGCTGAAATATCGATAGTCGTATCCTTCGGAGTGTTGTCTGGAGCGCAAGCAAACAGAAGTAAAGCAGTCAGGCTGATGACCGTTAATTTAATATTACTAATAGATGTTTTAATGCTTTTCTTCATAATCTAATATATATTTATTCCACATAAATCAAAATTAAGTATATTTATCGTATTTTGCAAATTATTGAGAAAAATATTTTTTTAATTGTGCTAATTACAAGATATTTTCATAATTTTAAGTTCTTTATAATTGTAAATGTTGAACTATTGGTTGTTAAATTTTATGCAAAACTTACAGACAAGAGAAAAAGATGTATTTTTCCAAGTATACAAAAGATTTCCTTTGGAAGTAGAACGCGCCGAAGGATGTAGAGTATTCACCAAAGACGGTAAGGTTTATTTAGATTTCCTCGCAGGAATTGCCGTAAATGCTCTCGGGCATAGCCATCCAAAAGTCGTAGATGCTGTTTGCAAGCAAGCTCAAAAATATATGCACATCTCTAACTACTTATACCAAGAGCCACAGATAATGATAGCCGAAAAGCTAAAAGAAATGTCCAAGCTCGGCAGAGTATTCCTCTCTAATTCCGGAACTGAGGCAACAGAAGGAGCAATTAAATTAGCTCGCAGATACGGAATCGATAAGGGCAAAACAGAGATTATTGCTTTTTCTGGGGGCTTCCACGGAAGGACTTATGGGGCTCTCTCGCTAATGGATAAGCCTCAGTATAAAGATAAGATGGGTCCTTTCCTTTCTGGGATGAAGGTAATTAAATATAATGATATTGCAGAACTTGAAAATACTATTAATGATAAAACTGCTGCTGTTATCCTTGAGTTTATTCAGGGCGAGGGCGGCATCTCGATGGCAAGCAAAGAGTTTGTAGATAAAATCGCAGAACTTAGAGATAAATTCGGATTCCTGCTGATAGCCGATGAAATTCAGGCTGGATCGGGAAGAACTGGGAAATTCTTAGGATTCGAGCATTATAATATCAAAGCGGATATAGTAACGATGGCAAAGGGAATGGGCGGAGGAATGCCTCTCGGGGCGATTCTCGCCGACGAAAAACTTGCGAATATCTGGGATAAAGGTATGCACGGCACTACTTATGGTGGCAATGCCGTAGCTTGTGCTGCTGGATTAGTCGTCTTGGAGGAATTGCAAAGTTCTGTGATGGATAATGTAAATAAAATTAGTAGCTACTTCGTGGAGAAATTACAAGGAATAAAAGAAAAACACCCTGAAAAAGTCCTCGAAGTCCGCGGAAAAGGCTTATTGCTTGGTTTGCTCTTGAGCTTCGATGCTGCGGAATTAGTCACTAAAATGTTAGATAGAGGAGTAATTTCCAATGCCGCATCCGGCAAGGTGCTTCGTATTATTCCGCCGCTTATCATTAATGAGAGCGATGTAGACGAGTTTATGAAGGTCTTAGATGAATGTTTGGGAATTTCACATTAATTCACATTATTTTCGTAATTTTGTAATTGAATTTTCTCCCACAGCTAAAGCAGTGGGTTGAAAAAACTATCAACCCCGTCCTTCAGGGCGGGGGACGAATATAAGAGCAACATTATGAATAGGCAGTAATAATAAATGGGAAGAATAAAAAATTTAGCCAGCGACTCCGTCATTTACGGAGTGTCGACAATTGTGGGCAGATTTTTAAGTTTTTTACTTACGCCACTGTATACTAATTTTCTTAGTAAATCAGATGTAGGCGATGTAAATAATCTCTACGTGTTTATCGGAATTATCGTGGTATTCTATTCCTTGGGAATGGAATCGGCGTATTTCCGTTTTTATAAAAAAGGCGACGAGGAGAATAATCATTCAGTTTTCTCCAATAGCTTTATTTTTATGGGGGCTATTAGCTTCCTGTTATCTCTTGTGTGGATTATCTTATCCCCGCAACTTTCCCCCTATTTCTTCACTGTAGAGAATGCTCGCTCGTTATTTATTTTAGCTGCGTTTATTCCCGTAACTGATATTTTCACGTATCTGCCATTTGCATATTTGCGAATGAGTCGTCGTAGCAAATCTTTTGCTATCATTAAGTTGCTAACAGTAGTGATTGCCTTTGCGCTGAATATATTCTTCGTGGCTTATCTTCGATGGGGGATTAGCGGTATTATCTGGGCTCAGATATTCGCCAACCTCATCGGCGTAGCGATGCTACTTCCATTTATTATAAAGAATTTACGCCTTCGTATTGATTGGCAATTAATCAAAGGAATGTTGATGTTTGGCTTGCCTACCGTTCCTGCCTCTATTTCCCAAATGGTTCTGCAAGTATCTGATAGAATAGTGGTAGGCGAATACTGCGGACGCGAGGTGCTTGGTTTGTATTCAGTAAATTACAAACTTGGGATTCCTATGCTATTATTTGTAAATCTCTTTGAATATGCGTGGAAGCCATTTTATCTTTCCCACTTTGAGGATAGCGATGCCAAGGAGTTATTTAGTAGGATTCTTACATATTTCACGCTTTGTTGTGCTATTGTGTTTTTGGCTTCATCTCTCTTTATGTCGGATTTAGTTCAGATGCCATCTATTGGCGGTAAATTGATCAATCCAGATTATTACGAAGGTATGAGCATTATACCAATTATCCTTGCGGCATATTTCTTCAGCGGAGTGTATAATAACTTTGCTGTGGGGATTCAAATCTCTAAGAAAACAAAGTATTTTGTTTATTCTTTGGTAACAGCCGGAGTGGTAAATGTGGGATTAAATATAATATTTATACCTATCTTTGGTTATCAAACAGCCGCTTGGACAACTCTGCTCGGATATATAATTTCCGCAGCGCTGCTTTATCACTTTTCGCATAAAGTATACCCAATTTCTTATGAATGGCGTCGAGTGGGATTGCTAATAGTATTATCATTATCGATCTACGCCCTTGCTTCGCACTTCCTAAGCTTCGAGGTTAGCCTAATAAATTTTGTTATTAAAATATTGGCAATAGTAGTGTTTATAATTTCTCTTAAAATATTCGGCTTCTTCACGCCTCAGGAAATTAGGCAGATTCGTCGCCTTATTCCATTTAATAAGAAAAAACAATCTTGATTTAGAAATAAATTTTAAATTATTAATATATTTTTACATTATGAAAATCATCAGAACAGTCAAAGAAATGCAGCAAATAGCCGATGCTATCAAGCAATCAGGCAAGACAATCGCTTGCGTGCCTACAATGGGCTTTTTGCACGAAGGACATTTATCTTTAGTTACGTTTGGCAAGGCGCAGGCGGATTGCGTCATCACTACATTATTTGTTAATCCTACTCAATTTGCTCCAAATGAAGATTTTGAGCAATATCCGAGGGACTTCGACCGCGATTGCAAGCTCCTCGAGGATGTTGGCGCGGACTATTTATTCGCTCCCGATAGCTCTGAAATATATCCTATGGGATATAACACAGAAATAAACATCAGCGGAATAAGCCAAAGATTTGAGGGAATTTATAGACCAATTCACTTCAATGGAGTTGCCACTGTTGTAGCTAAGTTGTTCAATGCCTGCAAGGCAAATTATGCCATATTCGGGCAAAAAGATTACCAGCAAACCCTTGTAGTAAAGCAAATGGTGCGAGATATGTTGCTTGATACAGAAATAATAGTAGCACCAATCAGCCGCGAGGATGACGGATTAGCGCGTAGCAGCAGGAATATATACCTAAGCCCAGAAGAGAGAGCCATCGCCCCAACGCTTCATAAGGCGATTCAAGAAGCAATTACTACGATAGAAGCCGGCGTGAAGAATAGAGATAGAATTAATAGCGTAATGAAAAATTATATTAACCAGACAGGAGCCTTCAAGATTGATTATGCCGCAATCGCCGATGCTAATACCTTGGAAGAACCAATGGAGTTCAAAAGTGGGCAAGAAGCCGTCCTGCTAATAGCTGCGTATTTAGGTAAGACCCGATTAATAGATAATAGTATAGTTATTATAAAATAGGGGTGAATTATTTTCTCCTCCATCTCAACAATAATAAATATATTATAGCCGTCTTGACAGTTTATTGAATAATATTGAATAATTAAAGGTCTTTACGATGATGAAAAAAATCCAAAATACTATTATCTTAGTTGCGATATGTCTATTTGCCTTTGCTAATGCAAATGCTCAATGGGAGAGCGAACCTACTGAAAAACCACTTTCATTCGGTCCGAAAATTGCCTTGGGCGGAAGCACTGCATATCATGAAATAAGCCAATATGACTGGACATTCACTTATTCTGTTGGAGTCTTTATGAATTATAAACTCTCCAAGGGTGTATTTATCCATCCAGAGCTGAATTTCCAATCTCGTGGATATCAAACTACTTTGCTAAGCATGGTCAATAAGTATTCAATCTCATACATTGATATTCCGATTTTGGCTCGAGTAAAGTTCGCATCATTCCATGTTTTGGCGGGACCATATTTCGATTATAAAATATCTGATGAATTCTCCATAGATGGCAATAATATAGCAGATATAATTATTCGGAAACACAATTCATTTGATATTGGAATCGCTGCTGGAGCGGAAATCGCTCTGCCAAGCAATATGAGTGCGGATGTTCGAGTGAATTTCGGCATCACAGAACTTAAAGAAAACACAAGCCTCCATAACATTAGCGCGACTGTGGGGCTATCTTATCATTTTTAATTTGCGCTAAAATAAGGTTTATTGATATATAATTAACATTCTTTTTTAACTAACAACACATAGCACTATGGGACAAGACGAAATCATTTGCCATTGCAATGAAGTAAGCAAAAGCACTATAATTCAGGCAATAAAGGAAAAAGGATTGAAAACTGTGGAAGAAGTAGGCGAAGAAACCTTAGCTGGAACAGGCTGCGGTGGCTGCATGGACGACATCCAAGAAATCCTTGATGAAATTAACAAATAATAAGCAATTCTTTTGCAGTAGAAACAAAATAAAAGCTTGATAGCGGTTTGAGTGAAAACTCAATCCGCTATTTTATTTGTAAATATGATAATTATATGATATTTTTACAAAGTAATATTTTGCAATTTCTCAATAATTAAGTATTTTTGTAGTTCTATAAATATTTAAATAAAAAGGTTAATATAAAATGGCTAAGCAAAACAAAACTTCCAATATCGGAAAGCCAACAAACCAAACTACAAAAGCTAATCGTGAGTGGAAATTCCCATTAGAAAGACGCAACGTATATTTCATTCTGGCAGGAGTAGCTACGATTATGCTCGGCTATATATTAATGACTTTAGGTGTTACCGAAGATGCCGCTGTGATCGATGGAAAATGGAATAATACTTTGTCCGTGTCAGTAGCTCCGGTAATATTGCTGATAGGATATTGCATCCTTATTCCAATGGGGATAATGAAAGATTTTAGCAAGAAAACTGATAACACTGATAATAGCAAAGCATAAAGATGCCAGAACAACAGGCAGAAATGCACAATTCAAAAGCTGGATATATAGCAATCGTCGGCAAACCAAATGCCGGAAAATCTACCCTGATTAATGCTATCTTGGGCGAAAAGCTATCTATCGTAACGCCAAAACCGCAGACCACTCGCAAGCAAGTGCTGGGAATTTATACTGATGAAGCTAATCAAATTGTATTCATCGATACGCCCGGGATCCTGCAAGCGAAATACGAAATGCAAAAATTTATGATGGAATATGTGGGATCGGCTCTTGATACGGCTGATGCTATCATTTTCATCGTGGACGTAAAGAAATATCGCTCTGAATTAGACGATCATTCTTTGCAATTCCTGAAATCTGCGAAGCAAACAAATAAGCCGATAATCGCAATTCTAAATAAAGTCGATTTATACGAAGATGTGAAGACTGTCCTGCCGATAATCCAATATTATCATAATCTGAACTTCTTCGATGAAATTGTTCCGCTTTCTGCGCTGAAGCAGACATATATTGATGATTTAGTCAAGACATTGACTAAATATTTACCTGAAAACCCATTTTACTTCGACCCCGAAGATATTAGCACGCTTTCGGAGCGTTTCTTCGTATCTGAATTGATTAGAGAGCAGTTGTTCCTTTCGTATTCGGAGGAGATTCCATATTCTACTGAGGTGGTAATATCTCAATTCCGCGAGAAAGCAATGGGGAAATGGTTTATTTCCGCCGATATTTTAGTTGAGAGAAAATCTCAGAAGATCATCTTAATTGGCAAGAGTGGAGAAAAGATTAAGCATATTGGCGAGAAAGCCAGAATCTCAATCGAAGACCATTTGCAACGCTCTGTATATTTGGAGTTATTCGTAAAGGTTCGCGAGAACTGGCGTAATAATAAGAATATGCTGAAGAATTTAGGGTATTAATACTAACTTGAGATGGAATAGCTAAGATAAAGCTATTTATACATCTAAGTAAATTGAAGATAAAATAAAAAACCACACATTTCCCAAATGGGCTGTGTGGTTTTTTTGTTTTTGTCGTGGACTCTATCAGATTCGAACTGATGACCTCTTCCCTGTCAAGGAAGCGCTCTATACCAGCTGAGCTAAGAGTCCTCCGTCTATAAATACTTTTATTATTTATCTATTTCTCGCCGAGCTTTGCGATTTCCGCATCGATAAAATCTTGCTCTACTTTGCTAAATAGCAGGCTTGGCAATTGGATTGGTCTTCCTGATTCCACAGATAGATCGAATGCTTTATCCCAGCTATTTTCTTTGCAATTTTCGCAAGCTATTGGCTCACCTATTTTGGCTATTTCGCCGATGAAGGCAAATATCTCTTTGGAGGAGAAAGGCACTACCGGAGCGAATATACTTGCTAATGCTTTCGTGATCTGGGCGCACAAAAAGATAGTCTTTGCTGCTTTGTCCTGATCTACTTTGATTACTTTCCAGGGCTCTTCGTCGTTGAAATATTTATTAGCAAATCTTGCGATATTCATTGATTCTGTAATCGCATCGCGGAACCTAAATTGCTGATAATTCTTTTCTACGAGCTTCTTGGATTTGATGGCAGAATTAATAAATTCTACATCATTTTGCTCAAGAGAAGTATACGACGAGGCAATTTGCTCTATATTTTCAGTATTTTCATTTTTTTCTACGAATTTTATCAATTCGAGGGCTTCTTTTGCGAAATTTGAGTAATTTCCGCTTAACTGTGGGACTTTCCCATCGAAATTCTTATATAAGAATTGTAATGAGCGATTAACGAAATTGCCCAGAATTGCTGATAATTCATTATTATTACGCGCTTGGAAATCCTTCCAAGTGAAGTCTGCGTCTTTTGTTTCTGGGAAGTTCATTGCTAATGTATATCTCAGCGCAGAAATCATATTTTCTTGCGGATGAGCTTCTTCAAATTCTTTTAGGTCAATGCTCCAATTGCGTGATTTGGAGAACTTTTGCCCTTCGAGATTTAGGAACTCATTCGCCGGCACATTCTTCGGAATAATATATCCATCATTGCGTGCGTGTAGCATAGCAGGGAAGATAAGAGTATGGAAAACTATGTTATCTTTGCCAATGAAAGCAATATAATCAGTATCTTCAGACTTCCACCATTTTTCCCAATCGTCGATATCTGCTCTGCCTTGCTCGGCATATTGCTTGATGATTTCTTTAGTTGCTGTGATATAACCGAGAACGGCATCGAACCATACGTATAGGACTTTGCCTTCGGCTTTTTGCTTGTTTATTCCTTCAATATTATCAATATGCACACCCCAGCTTAAGTCGCGAGTGATTGCGCGCTCTGCGAATCCCTGCTTTAGCCAGCTGCGGCTTTGCTGCAAGACGTTGTCTTTCCATTCCTTAGCATTTGATTCTATATAATTTTCAAGAAATTCTTGGAATTGATTGAATTGCATATACCAATGCGTCGTTTTCTTTACGATTGGAGTATCGCCAGAGATTAAGCTCTTTGGTTCTTTCAATTCTAATTGATTATAATATGCGCCACAGGTGTCGCACTGATCGCCACGAGCTTTATCGCTATTACAATTTGGGCAGATGCCCTCTACATATCTATCGGGGAGGAACATCTCTGCTTTTGAATCATAGAATTGCTCTTCTTCCTTCTCTATCAATAGACCTTTTTTTAGGAAATCTGCGAAGAACTCTCGAGCAGTTTCGTGGTGAGTTGGATTGGAAGTGCGGCTATAGATATCGAAGCTCATAGCGAATTTCTCGAAGGCAGCTTTATTCGCATTATGATATTTATCAATAATATCTTTTGGTTTTACTTGCTCCTTCTCGGCAGCGATAGTAATGGCTACGCCGTGCTCGTCCGATCCACATACATATAGGACATCCTCGCCTTTTAGCCTGAGGTATCTAACATAAATATCAGCTGGCAAATATGCGCCAGCGCAATGCCCCAAATGCAAAAATCCATTTGCATAAGGTAGGGCTGAGGTTACGAGGGTTCTTTTCATTTTTATTTTGGTCTTGAATAATTTTCTTAATTGCTGAATATTACATTCTTTTTAGAGTAGCAGAGAATGATTTGTTTTGGAACATCAGAGCTAATCCATCTTTGCTAATTGAGTATTCTATGGTATCTTGTCTATTCTCTAAATAGTAATCGAAGACTACCTTTGTGTCGCTAATTATTTTATATCTAAAGTATTTAACATCTCCATTTGAGTTCTTCCATGTGCAGTCGTAAGTTTCTTTACCAATAGTAAAGTAATCCTGTTCGCCAGCAGCATTGAAAGGTCCCCAATTTCCAACCATTAATGCTTTATCATTCGCTTGCTTTAGCGAATCTATTCTATTATCTTTGTATTTAATCACAAGTTTGCCACCCTCCAAATAAAGAATTGTAGCATCGGCGCTATCGTGTTCCTCTTGGGTGAAGTATTTCAAGTTTAGGATTTTTTCGCCTATTTCATACTTATTATTATAAGTATTAGCATAATCGTAGAGGTCGAAGAATTTACCGTCTGGGGTGAATTTTAGAATCTTCGTCCCAGCATTATCAATCCAGAAATGCCAAGTGATGGGGTGAGTTGATTTGTCGCCACAGGAGATAACGAGCAATCCTATTGCTACGATGACTATTATATTTTGAAATACTTTGTAATATCTACTCATAATTACCTACTAAAGAAATACCTGTTTATAATTAATAGTAATGAATAATTAACATTCTTGCCTCCGCCAAAAATGACGAGGATGATAGCGTTTATTCAACCCACTGCTTCAGCTGTGGGGAAAAGCTAAATATGAAGTTAATCATTTAAATTGAATAACAAGTTCATATAAACGCTAAAACAAGACTACAAAAATAATAAATTTTGTGGAAGTAATTAGCATTAAAATCGGAAAAAGAAAATTCAATTATCCTTATTCAACTTTGAATTTCTCGCTCCTGAATTTAGCTTCTAATTTTTTTGATTCGGCGATGGCATCTTCTTTTGTTTTATATCCCCACAATTTTACTTCGTATTTCAACTCACCTTTGTCGATAATTCTATCGAAGTAATTGCGGTATCCGCGTTTAGTCCATTTGTCGCAAGCATTCTTTGCTTCATTTTCATTTGGATACAAATCGGTAACAATTTCAAATGGGAACTTCTCGGGGTCGAGCCAGCGCACTTCTACTCTTCTATTCATATTTTCTTGGTTCTGATATTTCGCCAAGTAATATAGAGGCTTTTTATATCCCATTGATTTAGTAACTATTTGAGAGAGTGGCACACCCTGCTTGCTGAAATATGTTTTGACTGCCTCGGCTCTAGAATTTGCCAAATAATTATTAAATGACTCTTCTCCTTCGTTTCCCGAATGCCCTATTAGCTCGATATTGAAATTTGGATTATCCTTCAATGTTTGGGCTAAAATATCCAGCACTTCATTATAATCCGAATCAAAGTTGTAAATTTTATCATTGAAAAGGGCTACTGCCTGATATTGGAAATAATCGGGCATATCATAAGCAAAGATATTTGCCGGAGAAGTATATTTATTATAATTCAATTCAATGGAGAAATAACTCTCAAAATCTTCGCAATTATTCGGTTGCGGAGATTTCTCATCATTGAATGGGAAATTAGTGTCGTTAAATTCTATTTCGTAATAGTTATTCATTGCGAAGTAAATTTCATTAATAATTGCGCTAATATCAGGAAGCTCGTTATTAAACACGTGATAAAGTTTACCGCCGCTCTTGGTGCAAATATAGTTCAAATATGATGTCTGCAAAGCGTCGCCAACAGCTATCATATAAATAGGAATTTGCTTTTCTTTTGATTTTTTAATTAGATCCGCCACACGATAAATAAGAGAGGAATTATCATTATAATGCGTTATCGCTATAATTGCTTTATTTGATTTGGATTCTGGGAAATTCTGCAAGCTCTCATAAATACTTTTATACAAGGAATTTAATCCTGTTGGTTTATTTTGAACAAGAGTAGAAAAATCGTTAATATTTTCGTCAATATATTTCATTGGAAGTATATTGCGCATTCTATGGTTAAATTCTACTAATTGCACTCTGTCGTTTTGTGCCATATCTGAAATAGAGTTGTGAATACTTGAATATATGGCATCAGAATTTTCGCTCGCTGCTGAATTATCATAAAGGAAGAGTATATCATTTGCGACGTTTCTCTTCTCAGCGTATTCTTTTCGGCATGTTTTATAGGTCAGATAGGTGTATCTTGTGTCTCCGCATCCATATTTCAGCTCGCATAATTGCTTCTGGGCGCAAATCCCATTATTGATAAAATTACCGTATTTATCGAGGACTAAAAAGCGGATGCGAGTCTTTAAGTTATTCCCGTTCCTATCATTCATAATTGAGCTAATTTTTACAGTTGCTGGTGCTGCATTCGGCGAATTTGTTACGCCACGGATATATTCGGATTCTATTCCTCGCACTTCTCGATATTCTTTATATAGTTTTATCGGTCCGCGTTGAATCGTCGTAAAGTCTTCATTTTTGACATTTTGTATATTGTTGTTGTTGCTTTCTCCGGAAATTATTATGTTTTTGGCATCTAATAGAGAGTCTAAATTCCCCTTATATGCCCATACTTTCACTAACTTCGGACCATCTACTAATATTTTAACGGAATCTATTGGATTAAAAGATTTCTGAATATCATCGATATAGACCCTGTCTGCATTATTGAAATGCCAATTAACGAGCAATGAATCGCCACGCTTAGCAAAGTAACTGGTGCGAGTAGCTTCTTTGCTAATCGGTTCAAATGTGCAGGAACTGAAAGCCACGATAGCAAATACTGCCGTAAGCATTAACTTAATCGGCATTATCGGCATTATTGCGCGCAGACTACTTTTAATTTTAGAAGAATACCTATCCATATAATTGCTTCCTATTGGAATATACAAAAATCTATACAATCGTACGACAGTAAATTTGATAGTAATACAAATATAGTGCTTATCAAATAAATTATTTATAATATTTTATAATATGATATTAATCAACTTTACTATTATACATTTATAAAGTCATCATAATTTGTGCCAAAATTACATCAATTCTAAAAGTAAAGCAATGTCATCGCTTAAATTATCTTTATCCCAAGGGGGATCAAATGTAATAATGACATTACAATCCTTTATTTCCTGTAATTCTAGCACAGCGAACTCCACGTGCCGTGGCAGAGATTCTGCTTCGGGACAGTTGGGAGCAGTCAGGGTCATCAGGATCACGGCTTCTTGATTTTCAGTAATTTGAATATCATATATTAAGCCCAAATCATATACATTCACGGGTATTTCTGGGTCGAATACCGTGCGAATTTTATCTATTACTTTATTTTTTAATTCTTCTAGGTCCATTGTGGTATTTTCTATTATTAATTTATTTGTTTATCTATTATATATCAGTAGAAGCGACATCATCTTTATTTTCCAGAGCATTTTTTAGAGTATGCCAAGCGAGGTTGGCGCACTTAATACGCGATGGATATTCCCGCACTCCAGCAAAAACAGCTAACTTCCCGAGGGAATCGAAATCAATTTCATCATTCATATCACTGGTAATCACCGAGACGAATTGATCAAAGAGGGTTTGCGCTTCTTCTGTGCTTTTTCCCTTAATTAGCGTAGTCATTATTGATGCGGAGGCTTTGCTGATGGCGCATCCGCTTCCCTCGAAGCTAATATCTTTGATGATTCCATTATCTATCTGCATATTAACTGTAATTTGGTCTCCGCAAAGTGGATTATGCCCCTTCGCTGCATGAGTTTTTATCGGAATAGCCCCGAAATTCCTCGGGTTTTTATTATGATCTAATATTACTTCTTGGTATAAGTCATTTAATTCGTTGTCCATTTGTCACTTTGATACGTTTATCACGTAAAATAATTATTGGTTAAAACATATAGTATAATTAAACGTTTTAACCGTTAATTATTATAATAAAACTAAAAGAATTTTTAGAGGCAATAATGAAAAAACTATTGAAATTCACATTTAATATCATAATATTAATTACGTTAATAGGTATAGTACCTAATAAATCAAGTGCAGAAACTGGGATTTCTTTTTATGGTGGTTTATCAACTCCTAGCGATAAAATAGCAAGAATATATAATAAAGACAAGATCTATTCTAATTCATTAAAGCAAAATATTGAATTGCTTACAGCTGGTGCCAAAGAAGGCTATCACTTAGGATTAAGAGCGAGTATGCCTATATCTGGGAATTTATTATTCCATGCCGGAGTTGCTTGGCATCGCTTTCCGCAAAGCGAAGTAGCTATTAAAAATGAAGCCCAACAGGAAGTAGCAAGAATACAAATATGCCAAGATCTTTTCCCCGTGAGTGCAGGAATGCATTACTATTTAATTAACTCATTTATAGGGGTTTATGGTCTCGGAGAGTTAACGTATAATTACGCAAAAAGCACTGTCAATTATAGCTATAATGGCATAGGCGTCCCTCTAAACCTTGATGATATTAACACGCAAAACAGCTTATCAAGAGTTGGCGGTGGTTTGGGTGCGGGCATCACATTTGACGTATTCTTGGCTAAACTATCATTAGAAGCTAAATATAATGTAATGAATTTAATAGCAAAGGACGAAGGCGAGCCCGCAAAGTCATTTTTCTCTCTGTCCCTTGGAATTAATTTCGGCGGAAGTCCTGCTAAATAGTCCTATTAAATAATTCACAATGCATAATTCATAATTATAAAGATAAGAAAATAGAAGAAAATTCAATCACGTCCTTTAGGGCGTGGGTATAGTAGAATAATTATGCAAATATTATTAATAGCCTTGGGTGGCATAATTGGTTTATTAAGCAGGTATTTACTAAGCGAAGTAGTTACCGGTTTGAATATCGGAGGAATTAAATACTCCACGATTATTGTTAATCTTATTGGTTGCTTCGTGATGGGTATTTTTTGGCAATTAGCAGAGGCGAAGATAATCGATGAAGAGCTTCGTAAAATCTTGATGGTTGGCTTCCTCGGCTGTATGACTACTTTTTCCAGCTACGCACTCGAAACCCTTCAATATTGGAATAATTCCGAATACGCGAAAGCAATAATCAACGTGTTGGTTAGCAATGTTTTCGGTATTGTCTTTATTTTCCTCGGCTATTATTTAATGAAAGCCTTCATAAAATAAACCTCACTTTCATATTATTCTTTATTACAATAGACGTGCGCTAATAATATTTCTGCTGAAAAATCGTTTCATATAGTGTAATTTTAACCTTGTAGTATACAAAATTTAGTGCCTATTATATGCCAGAATTTGAATTTATAGAAAGAATGAACCTCTTGTGGATTTTACCAGCGGTAATTGCTTTATTTGCATTTTATCGCTTTATTCGCAAGCGACGACTCAATAAATTTGTAGGCAAAAATAATGTCTCTAAATTCCTCGCAAATTACTCTAAAACAAAGGATTATCTAAAATTTGCGTTATTCATCATAGCCTTAGCTTTTATCATTATTGCTTATACTAATCCACGAGCTGGCACAAAACTAAGCAATGCCAAAAGAGAGGGTATTGATATAGTAATCGGTTTAGATATTTCATATTCAATGCTCGCAGAGGATATTAAACCCAATCGCTTGGAACGCTCCAAGCAAGCTATTATCCGTCTCCTCGATAAGCTCGATGGCGGAGATAGAGTGGGGCTAATCGTTTTCGCTGGAAGAGCAAACGTTCTATTTCCCCTAACAAGCGACTACGGCGCCGCCAAGATGTTCTTATCAACCATAGATCCTGAATTTATTAGCGAGCAAGGAACTGCCATCGGAGAAGCAATATCAATCGCAACGGAGAAGTTCCAAACAGAGCAAAAGCAAAAGAAAGCACTCCTCTTGATAAGCGACGGGGAAGATCACGAAGAAAACGCCGAAGAAGAAGCCGAAAAAGCCAAGAAAAAAGGATTCATTGTATATACTATCGCGATGGGAACGCCCGAGGGCGCACCAATCCCAACTTATAAATATGGAAAAATTGATTCGTATATTAAAGATGAAAACGGCAATACTGTAATATCAAAGCTGAACCCCGAAGCATTGCAAGGCATTGCCAAGGCTGGCGGAGGAATATTCGTAGCTTCGCATCAATCGGAACCAGATTTGCAGCAATTCATCAATCAAATTGATAAAATGGATAAGCAGTTATTTGAATCCAAAAAATATTCAGAATATGAAAGTAAATATCAATACTTTCTAATAATTGCAACCGCATTGCTTCTCTTGGATCTTCTGATTACGCCTTACCGCAGGAAAACAACAAGCAATAAAATCTAATCCAGAAAAAACCTAAAATATTAGCTATCTCGAGCAATAAAATATCCGCGAAATTTAAAATATTTTCCGTAGATAATAGTTTCTTATATACTTGATAATAGTAAATTTAAACAATAGTTAATTTAACAGATGAAATATTATCATTAGTGCAATTATTGATTTTCTCCCACAGCTAAAGCAGTGGGTTGAAAAAAGACTATCAACCCCGTCCTTCAGGGGGGGGACAAAAATTGCAATTTTTGGCTAATGGTAAGATATAAACAATAAGAACAGGCAGAAGTTTATGAAGATTCTATCTATATTTTTTGATTTAGGGCAGACATTCCTATCGCTGATTGAGGATAGGGATAACGGAGTCTTCCTCAATTATATTAACTCTACTTCGCGGGCAATAGATTTGGAGAATATTGAAGAATCTAAACCAGAAATAGAGCAACTTAATGCCCTAATCGCAGAAGCAGGGGAGGTAGACCACGTGCTCATCACTCTGCCGACAGAAAGAGTGCTTATGAGCTATATCCCAGGGGATATTCATATCGAGACGAATCAAATCCAGCAGATGATAGAATTAGAAATAAAGAACTCTGATCCGGAGGCGGCGCCTGATGATTTCACTACAATCTTATATGACTTCTCAGAGAGGATGGACGGCAATAAAATGATGAACGCTGCTATTATTCCGAATGATATTTTACGGAATATCGCAGAGATTTTAGCTCCGCATTCTCTTTCAATTAGCAAGATTAATATTAGCCAATTCGCTACGCATAATGCTTTGACTTATAATTATCCAGAGCTAAAAGAAAAAGCGGCTGCAATTGTGAGTATCCAACTCGAATACATAGATATTTCAATAATTAAAGAAGGAAAACCAATATACCTATCGAAGGTGTATTTTGAATCCCCAAAAGAATTAGCAGGAATATTAGAAGATGAATTTAATATTATAATGACGGATTATATTGATTACGTCGAAACAGCTTATTTCTGTGGGTCTCACCTAACGGCGGACTTGCTGCAAGCTGGAGAAACAAAATTAGCAGAATTTCTGATGACTGCCGCAAAAGTAAATACATTCAAGATGATAAGAACCGATCTGGGGCAGAGAGAGAAGGATTATTGCCAAAGGACTTCGCATATTTTCCCACCTTGTATAGGTGCCGTCCTCCCATCGATAGGCGAATCAATGGTGTATAATAAATGAGAATAATATCCGGAATATATGGCGGAAGAAAGATAAATGGGAAAATCCCAGCTGGAGTGCGACCAACAAGCGATTTAGCGCGCGAAAGCATCTTTAATAAACTATCCCACTTAATTGATATTGACGAGAAAATGATAGCAGACGTATGCGCTGGCACAGGGGCAATGGGCATTGAATGTCTAAGCCGCGGAGCCAAGCATTGCGTATTTGTTGATTCCTCGCGTAAATCTTGTGATTTTATCCGCCAAACAATGAATGAACTAAAGATCGATAAAGAGCAGTATTCAGTATTAAATAAAAAATCTGAAAAATTTCCAGCCTTCATTCAAGAAAATTATCCCGACGTAAAATTCGACATTATTATTACAGATCCTCCATATATTAGCAATACGATTAACCAATTGCTACAAGATGTAGTTGATAATAATTTGCTGAATGAAGAGGGCATTATCATCGCTGAATATGCTTCTACTGCTGGTATTATCTTACCCGAAGAATTACAACTAATTGACGAGAGGCAATTCGGAGAAACTCAAATTTCATACATAGAATATAAATGAGAATAGTAGTATCAATGGGCGATGCCAATGGCATCGGATTAGAAGTATTTCTGAAAGCAGCAAAGAGGATATTTGAATCTCGGGCTGATATACATCTGACTCTCGCGGGAAATCCCCAAACCATAAGCGAATATATAAGCAAAATCCAAAATCAACTTGATTTTGATGTTTATTTCAATGGTGAAATCAGTATTGATAAGCAAGTCATTAGCATTTGCGATAGTGCTATCTATTCACCTGTGAAATTCGGGGAAATATCTCCAATATCAGGAAAATTAGCTGGGCGAGCTATCGAAGCCGCGATTAGCGGAACAATGATGGGTAGTTACGAAGCTATGGTAACTCTGCCTATTAGCAAAGAAGCTCTAAATATGGGAGGGTATAATTTCACTGGGCATACGGAGTTCCTTGAGTATATGTGCGAGGCAAACAAACCGCTTATGATATTATGCACAGAGGGGCTGAACGTTGCTCTCGTTACTATTCATGAAGCTTTGCGAAATGTCCCGGAAATGATTACAGTTGATCTGGTGCATCAACGCATTGCTCAGTTTTTCGCAACATTGAAAAAGGACTTCGCCAATAAAGAACCAAATATTGCCGTGCTTTCACTGAATCCTCATGCAGGTGAAAATGGGAAAATGGGCGACGAAGAAAATAATATCATTATTCCAGCAATGCAAAGCTCCGAATATAAAGAATATCTATCGGGACCATTCCCAGCAGATGGATTCTTTGCGCATGGCGAATATAAAAATTATGATGGGGTATTGGCAATGTATCACGACCAAGGGCTAATCCCTCTGAAACTCATTGCAAATGGAGCAGGAGTGAATTTCACGGCTGGGTTGCCGATTGTCCGCACATCTCCAGACCACGGAACTGGATTCGCAATCAGCGGTCAAGGCATCGCCGATGAAGAAAGCACCTATCAAGCAATATTATTAGCCGAGAAGATAGCCAAAAGCCGGTAGATATAATTTATTTATTGATTATTCATCTCAA
>CAZGXC010000001.1:39593-49164 GCA_964529535.1 uncultured Hyphomicrobiales bacterium
TCTTGAAAAACAATCTTAATTATGTAGATTAATACGGTGGATTAAAATGGGGCTTCCTCGCCAAAGTCCTCGTATCGCTCATTTGGGAAGTTATCCGTGTTACCAAAAGAATCAAAGGCTTCGCCCGGAATATCCGAAACAGAGGCGAGATTCTCGAAGCGCGCATAATCCTTCAGGAAAGCAAGGCGAACAGTGCCGATTGGACCATTACGCTGCTTACCGATAATTACTTCGGCAATGCCTTCGGTTGGGGTAGTTTCGTTGGGGAAGTTCTTGATACCATAAACTTCTGGACGATTAATGAACATCACGACGTCTGCATCCTGCTCGATAGAGCCAGATTCTCTTAAATCCGAGAGCATTGGAGTCTTATCAGTTCTACCCTCAACCGCACGATTTAGCTGGGCCATGGCGATAACTGGGACGTCGAGTTCTTTTGCCATTTCTTTAAGCGAGCGAGAAATAACAGAAATTTCCCTTTCTCTGCTTTCCGCTTTTACTTGAATCAACTGCAAATAATCAATCATTACTAAGGCGATTTGCTCCTCTGCTTTTAATCTTCTGCACTTTGCTTTAAGTTCTGTAATAGATAGAGATGGGCTATCGTCGATGATGAGCGGAATCTCTGCTAATTTTCCAAGGTGCTCGACCAAGCGAGGCATATCAGATTCCTTAAAATGGGCATTGCGGATGAGCTGTTGATTGATTTTAGTTTCCGCACTAAGCAAACGCAACATTAATTGATTCGCAACCATCTCTATTGAGAAATATGCTACTGGTTTGCCGTATGTCATTGCTGCATTGCGAGCAATGGAGAGGGATAGCGCCGTTTTTCCCATCGAGGGGCGTGCGGCAATAATAATTAAATCTGAATTTTGGAATCCACCGAGAACTTTATCCAATTCGTAATAGCCAGATGGGACACCGGACAATCCCGTGCCACTTTTTTCCTTTAATGTATGGATTAACTCTAAAGTCTCGTGAGCTAAATCCTTCATTTGATGATAGGAACGGATAAATCTCTTTTCGGCTAATTTAAATATTTCCTGTTCTGCTCTATCAATTTCATCTAAAGCATCAGTGGAATCATCATAGCAATTTTCGAGTATTTGCCCCGAAGTGAGAATCAAATTTCTCTTCAGGAAACGCTCCATAATAATTCTAATATGGAAATCAACGTTTGCGGCAGTTGGCGTGGCAGACATCAAATCCGCAATGTATTCAGCTCCACCGATTTTGTCATAAATCTCCCTCTTCTTTAATTCATCGGAGAGAGTGATCATATCTATATTGACATTCTGATCATTCATATTCAGAATCGTCTCGAAAATCATCTTGTTCTTATCGCTATAAAAACTATTGACCTCCAGCACGGCAGCAGCTTTGCTGATAGCAGCTCTATCGAGTAGCATTGCTCCAATCACAGCCATTTCTGCATCGGCAGAGTGTGGCGGGATGCGCGCTCCGATTATCTCATTAATGGGTTTTACCTTTGCTTTTTTGCTATTTTTTGCGTTGCCTACTTGTTCCATATCAATTCTATTTGTTAAAAAATAACTACTCGCTTCTGGCGGAGGATCTTGTTCCCGATTCGCGCTTCGATGACGTAGTCTCCGCGCGGCATTAGCTTGCCATTCGCATCACGTTGATTCCAGGTTAGTGTGTAGCTACCGGGGGATTGATACCCCTTGAACATAGTTTGCAAAACTATTGCCTGCATCGAATACACCAGTATCTCTACATCGCTTGGGGAGGTAACTGAATAGTTGATCACGGGGGTTACGTCCTCTGAAAGACCCAAGAGCCTGCCGACTGTGGAGAGAGGGATTTGCATTGTGCCCATTTTATTGGATAGTGGCACACCAGGGACGTAGAAGGAGCGCATAATCCCAGCTTCGTAATTCGCTACATCGACGGCTAATGGTTTATAAGCCGATTCGGGGATCATTGCTAAATTCTTCATTGCTACCGACCACTCTGTATTGCTCATGGATTCCACGAAGGCGTTTTCCTTCGAGCTTGCCAATAATTCCAGAGCAAATCGCGTGCTGCTTGGCATTTTGTTCCTCATCGCATTGAAATACATACTATCCTGCAATGGGGAATATTGTATGTTTTCGCGACCTCCGGGCAGATAAACTTTATCATCTTCCTTTTTTTGAGGAATAGGTTCGCCTTTTAATTTCTGTAAGTCAGTTCGCTTATCGGTATTTATAATAATTGATTGCTTTTTATTAGTTTTATTTTGAGCAATAGCACTAACAGCCATGCAGCTTAGCAAAGCTATAATTAAGCTAAAAATTATGTAATTTTTATTTTTTAAATACATTAATATTCTGATTTAAAGGATTCTTTATACTTATTTAACGGATAAACACAAAATAAGCTACTAAAATACAATTATTTTGCGAGATTTTTTGCTATTTTTTATAGTCAGCATTATTTATCGTCAGTATCATTAATGTTTATCGTCAGTATTATTAATACTTATCGTCAGTATTATTAATTTTTATCGTCAGTATTATTAATTTTTATCGTCAGTATTATTATCGAATCTTTCATTTGGTAAGCCGATTAATCCTCTAAGCAAACCGTGAACAAGGGCAGTAGGTAGGCTAAGCATACCAATGATAAACATGGATAGTTCGTAAAACAATGAGCTACCTTTATATGGTTTTCCATGTAATCTCGACAATAAAGCACTATACGGAATACCATACATATTGCCTGCTATCATTGTTTGGGATGCCGCCAATATTACTCGAGCCTCATTTTTACCATATTCTTTTTCTATTGAGTCATATGCATATTGTTTAGGAATTCCTCTGCAATCGGCAAAATGCTGGGCAAACATAATAGCTTTTGCTTCTTCTGGCTTGATATAACTATTGTCTCCACTCAAAAAGCTGCTAATCTCTTCATTGCTCATCCCTTGCTCCAGAGCCATTTTTGTGTGTTGATACGAACATGCAGCACACCCATTCACTTCTGTTATTGCTAATTGCAAACGTTCAAGAAAATGACTGTCAACTAATTTGTTCTTTTTATTGTTAATTAGTCTCGATATTGCTCTGTGAAGGAAAACGAAAGAATGGTATAATTCGCATAAATTAAACTTTCGTTTGAAGCTGTTTTTTTTGAATTACCGATTCAGATAAGCTTGTTTTGTTTTTCATATTTTTATATTGTTGGTTAATAATTTAGATCATTTTGAGTTTTATCGAAACACAATTATCATAAATAATAATCTAAATATTAGATTGATATTTGTGAATAAAAGGATGCTACATACGCCAGAGCCCTTAAATCTTATATTAGGCGAATATTTCAGAATTGACAAAGCGTAATTATAAAATAAGAGGACGCATATGTTTTTTGCGTATTGTTAATATTGTCTTTTTTTTACAGTATCGTCCTAAATACATTCATCATCCTTGAATAATTATAACTTTTTGTTTGTTTTGTCGCTTCCTTAAACAATTAGTTACTATAGAACCATAACAATACAAAGCCAATAATTTCGTTTATTTTATACTTATTAATTATCTTTAAATATGATAATTATTGATATAAATTTTTATAAACGAAATACTTCATACATATATACAATGGCAAATGAAAATGCAATCGTTGAGGATATTATCCAAGGCGAATATGAATATGGATTCCATAGCAAGATAGAGACAGAATATTCCGAAAAAGGACTAAACGAGGAGGTCATTCGATTTATCTCTGCGAAGAAGGAAGAACCTGAATTTATGCTGAATTGGCGGCTCGATGCCTACCGCAAATGGTTAAAAATGAAGCACCCAGATTGGGCGCATCTGGACATCCCGCCAATAGATTTCCAAGACATTTATTATTATGCTGCCCCAAAAACAAAGGATAACCCAAAATCTCTTGATGAGATTGATCCAGAAGTTAAGAAAACTTTTGATAAACTCGGGATCCCTCTCGAAGAGCAAGCAAAGCTCTCGGGTATCGCCGTCGATGCCGTTATGGATAGCGTATCGGTAGCTACTACTTTTAAAGGGCATTTAAATGAACTTGGAATAATATTTTGCTCCATGAGCGAAGCAATTCGCGAGCATCCCGACTTAGTTCAAAAATACTTGGGAATGGTCGTCCCAGTCTCTGATAACTATTATGCTGCTCTTAATTCCGCAGTATTTAGCGATGGCTCTTTTTGCTATATTCCGCCAAATACCCGCTGCCCAATGGAGCTAAGCACTTATTTCCGCATAAATGCTTCGCAAACCGGACAGTTCGAGCGCACGCTAATTGTTTGCGACGAAAATAGCTACGTTAGCTATTTAGAGGGTTGCACAGCACCAGCGAGAGACGAGAATCAACTCCACGCCGCAGTAGTGGAGCTAATTGCTATGAAGGGAGCAGAAATCAAATACTCCACAGTTCAAAACTGGTATCCCGGCGATAAAGACGGCAAGGGCGGTATTTATAACTTCGTTACTAAGCGCGGACTTTGCAGCGGAGACGATTCAAAAATCTCTTGGACGCAAGTAGAGACAGGCTCGGCAGTTACGTGGAAATATCCATCAACAATACTGAAGGGCAACAATTCAATCGGAGAATTTTATTCCGTAGCATTAACCAATAATTACCAGCAGGCAGATACCGGCACAAAGATGATTCACATCGGCGAGAACACAAAAAGCAGAATCGTATCGAAGGGAATATCAGCTGGCAAAAGCCAGAACAGTTATCGCGGATTAGTAAAAGTATTGAAAAATGCGAAGGAAGCCCGCAATTATTCTCAATGCGATTCCCTATTAATTGGCGACAAATGCGGAGCGCATACCTTCCCATACGTCGACGTGCAGAATAAATCAGCGACAATAGAACACGAAGCAACTACCTCCAAAATCTCTGAGGACATCCTCTTCTATTGCCAGCAGCGCGGAATCTCAACCGAAGATGCAGTAGGCTTAATCGTCAATGGTTACGCCAAAGAAGTCTTAAACAAACTCCCAATGGAGTTCGCAGTCGAAGCACAGAAGCTCCTTTCCATCAGTTTGGAAGGCAGCGTAGGATAGGGAGTAAAAAGAACTATCCGCAATCTTTCTAATAACAACAACTAAACACAAAAAAATATGGCACTTATAGATATAAATAACCTACAAGCTAAAGTAGGAAATAATCAAATCCTAAAAGGAATCAATCTCCAAATTAATAAAGGCGAGATTCACGCGATCATGGGACCAAATGGCTCCGGAAAAAGCACGCTCGCAGGGGCATTAAGCGGTAAAGAAAACATTGAAATCACCGGCGGAAGCGTCCAATATGATGGACTTGACTTACTCGATATGTCTCCCGAAGATAGAGCAAGAGCCGGAATTTTCCTCGCATTCCAATACCCCGTGGAGATCCCCGGCGTATCAAATGCTAATTTCATGAAAAGCTCCGTGAATGAAATGCGAAAATACCGTGGCTTAGACCCACTCGATGCTATGGATTTCATTCAATTAATGAGGAAAAAAGCATCTCTCGTGGAATTAGATCAAAAATTCCTAACTCGCTCAGTAAACGAGGGTTTCTCCGGTGGTGAGAAAAAAAGAAACGAGATCTTCCAAATGGCTATGCTCGAACCGAAATTAGCTATTTTAGATGAAACTGATTCTGGATTAGACATCGACGCACTAAAAGTCGTCTCCAACGGAGTAATGAAACTTCGCACTAACGAGAACGCCTTCATCGTGATTACGCATTATCAGCGATTATTGGATTATATAGTCCCCGATTTCGTCCACGTCCTATTCGAGGGCAAAATTGTGAAATCCGGAGGCAAGGAATTAGCCTTAGAATTAGAAGAAAAAGGCTACACCTGCATCAAAGGATTAGTGTAAATATAATATAACTATATCCCTAACATTCTAATAATTACTATGCAAAAAGAACTAATAAATAAAATAGATAAATACTTCTATGACAATCCCGCCTGCCCGCAAGAAATGCCACAGGTATCGGAGCATAGGAGATTAGCCTTCGATGAATTTAAGAGGCTTGGTTTCCCCAATAAAAAGAACGAAGATTGGCGATTTGATGACCTCAGCTTCCTCGACGAAATACCATTTAAAATTGCGTCCCATTCAATTGCTGGCTCCGTCAGTCCCGACGATATTAATGAATTTAAGCTACATGATGATTTCGAGAATACCATCGTTACGATTAATGGGGAATTTGCCCCCGAGCTTTCCTCCATTCATCCAAAAGATGCTTCCGTAGAAATCATGAGCCTACGCGATGCCTGCCAGAAGCACCCAAAAGATATTGAAGATCATTTTGGCAGATATGCAAAATTGCAGGGCAATCCATTCAGAGCTTTAAACTCAGCCATAGCATTCGATGGATTATTCATTAAATTTCCTAAGAATTATGTGGGGAAATCAATATTCCACATTATTCATATAATCGACGTGCGCAAAGGAGCATTTGCCTGCAATACTCGCACGCTCCTGAAAGCAGAAGAAAACGCTGTCTTTAAAATAGTCGAATCTGTGCATAATCTCGGTGATTATACGGGCTGGACAAATGCCGTAACAGAAGTGTTCGGTGCTGAAAACTCCAACATCGACTACTATAAATTACAGAACGACACAAATTCTTCCTACTTCATCGGAGCAACCGATGTAGAGCTTCGCAATAATTGTAATTTCCATAGCGCAACAATCTCCCTCGATGGCAAGTTTGTTCGCAATAATTTAAATGTAAATCTAAATGGCGAGAATATCGAAGCGAACTTCCACGGATTCTTCTTCGCTACAAAGGGCAATTTCATTAACAACCAAACATTCGTAACCCACGCAAAGCCAAATTGCACCAGCGACGAAGTATACAAGGGCATCGTAGATGGAAAAAGCACAGGCGTATTTAAGGGGAGGATTTTCGTAGCTCCAAATGCGCAGAAGACAAACGCATATCAATCGAATAAGAACATACTCTTGTCCGAAGATGCCGTGATCCACTCCATGCCACAATTGGAAATATACGCAGACGACGTCAAATGTAGCCACGGCGCAACAACTGGCTATTTAGACAAAGAAGCCCTCTATTATTTGCGGGCTCGCGGAATAAGCGAAAGCACAGCACGCGCATTGCTACTTAACGCCTTCGCTGCCGATGTCTTTGACAAAATCAAAATCTCCTCCCTGTGCGACTCAGTCAAGAGCCTAACAGCAAAGAGACTAAATATTGACGAAGATATTTACTTCTGCAAAATGTAAAAGAGTTTCCCAAAGGGCGTAGCTAACAGAGCTGCGCCCTTTTTACGAAACCAACAGCAATATAGACAATATACAAAAAATATTTGCGTCGATAAAGACAGGAGAAATCTAGCAAGTTGAAAGATAAACCTACCATTAAATATTAATAACTCAAGCAAAAAAATGTATTTAATAGACACACATAATAACAGAATTAAAAACTTGGCAAAAAAATCTTTTACCGAACTCGGATTTAAAGAAAGACAACATTTGCAAGAATGGATTGCAAACAAACCAGAGGCTTTAGGAGAAGAATTATTGATTATTCAAAAAGAGTTTGATGGTTTTAATGATACAAATGAAAGATTAGATTTGTTGGCGCTTGACAAGGATGGCAATATCGTTGTAATTGAAAACAAATTAGATGATACAGGTCGAGACGTTACTTGGCAAGTTTTGAAATATGCTTCATATTGCTCGACTCTGTCTAAAGAACAAATTAGAAATATTTATCAAAGCTATTTAGACAAAAATGGATTAGGAGTATCAGCCACAGACAAAATAGCAACCTTTTATAATCAAGAATATGACGAAATCCCTATAAACAAAGGGAACACACAAAGGATGATTTTGGTCGCTGCAAATTTCAGGAAAGAAGTAACATCAACTGTTTTGTGGCTAATGAATTATAAATTGAGAATCCAATGCTTCAAAGCCACTCCTTTTGCCTTAGATGAACAACTATTTTTAACGCTTGAGCAAATTATTCCAACTAAAGACACTGAAGATTTTGTTATTTCAATGGCAGGGAAAACTCAGGATGAAATTACAACTCAAGAAAATTTAAAGACAAGACATCATATTAGATTTGATTTTTGGACAAAGATATTGCCCAAGCTCAAAGGCAAAACACCGATTTTCCAAAATTCAAGTCCAACAAAGGATCATTGGTTAAGCGCCGGCGGAACAGGAGTAAGCGGTGCAAGGTATTCCATGGTTATTACAAAGACTTATGCTGGTGTTCAACTTGAATTTGCGCGAAGTAGCAAAGATGAAAATAAAAAACTATTCGACGAACTATTGACTTATAAAGCGGAAATTGAAAATAATTTTGGACAGTCTTTGAATTGGGATCGATTAGATGACAATATTAGCAGTCGAATATCTTACAATTTAGACGGAGTAAATATTTTCAATAATGATGATTGGGAAAAAATGTTTGACTTTATATCGGCAAACATCATTAAATTTGAAACTGTATTTAGACAACCATTGACTAAAATAAAACATGCCTTAAATTCTACAGATGAAAGCTAAATCATAACAACCCAAACCAATATGAAGATTTCAAACATTCACATGGTGTATTTTAGTGCTACATACACCACTCAGAAAATAGTAAAAGCTGTAGCAGAACAATTCAATGCGCAGTTGATAGATCACGATATTACACAATCGCTCCCAAATAATGATATTATTTGCGGTAATAACGATGTATTAGTAATAGGAATGCCAGTGTATGCCGGAAGAATCCCCGCCCAAGGTGCAAAGGCAATAAGTAAATTGGTGAGTTCAAACACACCCGCAATTATTGTGTGCGTGTATGGGAATCGAGATTATGACGACGCTTTGTTGGAGTTAAAAGAATTGGTCGAAGACAAAGGGTTTAAGATTATTTCAGCAGCCGCTTTTATTGCCCAACATTCTATTTTCCCGCAGATTGCTGAACATCGTCCGGATGCCAAAGACATGGAACTTGTCCGCTCGTTTGGAGATAAAAGCAATATGCTCATCTCTAATTTAGCTGATAGCAAGAGCGTTCCATCTATAAGTGTCAAAGGGAACAAACCTCTTATAATCCCTGCACTCATACCTCTAAAACCAACTGGAAATACGGAATGCAACAGATGCGGAGTTTGCGTAAGTTTATGCCCAACACAAGCAATTCCTGCTGATACGCCACAGGAAACAATTGCCGATAAATGTATTTCGTGTGGACGCTGTATTGTGGTTTGTAATCAAAAATCGCGTAATTTCTACGGTGAATTATTTGAAGCTGTAAGCAAAAAATTCATTAATGATAATTCAACACCAAAAGAACCCGAAACAATCTATGCTATGTAGATTAAGTATCCATTAGTGTTTGTTGGCATTAAGGAAAATGCATTGATTGGGTTTTTCTAATACTCAATTATTGACTTCGCAAGTTCTCCCATCGCCCCATATTCTCCGCCCAAAACGATAAATCCAAACGGAAATAATGGCTATTAGCACGCGTGGGATAATCAAAGGAAGCATCGGATAGCCGAGAGTCAGGAATAGCAAGGGGTCTTCTAATTGAGAATGGGACA
>CAZGXC010000001.1:49174-52119 GCA_964529535.1 uncultured Hyphomicrobiales bacterium
AGCACATCTGCGTCTTGGCGATTCATCTTGCCCTTTTGGCTTTGGTCTATCATTATCGCAGAACCATAAGCCAAGCCGACGATATTCGCTACAACCCAGGAAAAAGTCGTATTTTGTGGCAAACCCATCATCCGCATAAGCGGAGAGAAAATCCTAACGATATATGGAATAACGCCAAATTCTTCCAATAATTCCTGAATAAAAAGCAATACATTGATTATGATAAATATCTTTAAGACTATTCCGCCGCTCGACATAAGCCAATGATAAATAGCATCAGAAAGCGATACAGTGCTGACGGGAAGCTCTTGAGAGACGACTGCACCACCACCAGGCAACACAAAATTAAGTATAGCTGCTACTGCGAGACTGCCCAAAATTCGGACAAGGCTGATTTCCCAGAAGGAAGACCCAGTCCGCTTCATCACAATGTTTTCGATTACGAAATTGTGCGAGACCAGACACATTGTAGCGATGATTACGCCCTCCCGCATTGGGAGGTTGAGCAATGCTAATACAGCAACGACAGAATAAACATTCGTGAAAATGCTCATTATTAAAATGATAGCTGCTACCCCCGGCAAATTAAGCAAAGCAAAGAATGGAGTTGCGAACCTGCCCACGATATTCAATATACCATAATGATTTAATAGCATCATAGCAAATGAGACAGGGACAGTGATCTTGATGAGCCACCAAGCGGTTTTGATACCATTTGGATATGCTCTTAGCGCAGAATTGATAATGCGATTATATGCGGTATTCTTATTATTAGTCAATTTCTTTATCTTGTAATTATGAATGAGGCAGGCATTCTCGTAACGTTCAATTATAAAGCAAATACAGAAGCCTGAATATTGATTGAAATATCAATACGCTAATGACTGATAAATAAGCAAATTATTTTTAACTCTTTGAATACGCAAAGTATTTGATATCCGAGAAATATCTACAAATAATATCTATAAATAATTTTATTCTCTTAAGAATTTTTATACACTTAATATTAACTGTCTACATTTCTCACGCAAATTCCGTATTTTTGTATTCCTAAAATAAGATAATATTTAAAACTTATATATATTACAATAATGGCTGAAATTCAGAAAAATGACCAAGAACTGCGTCGCGAAGAGGAATTAACCCTCATCGAGCAAGCAGGTATTAATCCATATCCATATAGTTTTGATAAAAATATCTCTACTGTGGATATTTTATCAAAATTCACTGATGAAACAAAAGACGAGCTTAGCGACTGTCGCATCGCAGGTAGAATAATGAGCATCAGAAAAATGGGCAAAGCTTCTTTCTTCAATCTACTTGATGAACATGGCAGAATCCAAGTTTACATCAGAAAAGATGATATTCCAGAGGGAAAATACGATATTTTCAAACTCCTCGATATTGGCGATATAGTTGGCGTGCAGGGATATGCTTTCCGCACAAAAACAGGCGAAGTCTCCGTGCATTGCCAAGATTTCACCTTGCTTTGCAAATCCCTAAAACCTCTTCCGATAGCCAAAGAAGAAGTAGATGAACAGGGAAATAAGATAATCCACGATGCTTTCGCTGATAAGGAATTGCGCTATCGCCGCAGATACATCGACTTAATAGTAAATTCGCATATCCGCGATACTTTCAAGAAACGCGCTGCGATTATCAAATATCTACGCGATTACTTCGACGCAAGAGAATGGATGGAGGTCGAGACCCCTACCCTACAACCATTATACGGTGGAGCATCAGCCAGACCTTTCATCTCGCACCTAAACGCCCTCGATATCCCGCTTTATATGCGTATCGCCCTCGAGCTTTACTTAAAGAGGTTAATCGTCGGTGGCTTCGAAGGAGTATATGAAATCGGCAGAAATTTCCGAAATGAAGGAATAGACCGCACCCACAACCCAGAATTTACAATGCTCGAAATCTACGTAGCATACAAAGATTACAATTGGATGATGGACATGATAGAAGACCTAATCTGCGGATTGGCTCTAAATATCAATGGAAAATCAGAGATGGAAACAGATGGAAATATTATCAAATTCGAGAAACCATTCCGCCGCGCTAAAATGTTCGACCTATTCAAAGAATATACAGGCAGAGACCTGCAAGGCAAATCACTCGAAGAATTACTAAAAGCAGCCGACGAAATGAAAATCGAAATACCAAAGGGCGCAAGCTCCAATAAAGTATTAGACGAAATCTTCGGCGCAAAAGTAGAGCCGAACTTAATACAGCCAACATTCGTAATCGATTATCCAGTCGAAATGTCTCCACTTGCCAAAATGCACCGCACAGAAGCTGGATTGGTAGAGAGATTCGAGCTATTCGTAAATGGAGCAGAATTAGCAAACGCATTCTCTGAATTAAACGACCCACGCGACCAGAGAAGCCGCCTCGAAGAGCAAGCCCGCTGCCGTGCCGCAGGCGACGACGAAGCAATGGTAATCGACGAGGACTTCCTATACGCACTCGAAGTGGGAATGCCACCAGCAGCAGGATTAGGAATGGGTATCGACAGATTAGTAATGCTAATGACCGGGCAAAAATCAATCCGCGACGTCCTATTCTTCCCATTAATGCGTCCAGAAAAATAAGAACGCGTAAATACAAATAGAACAAATATTAATATAATATATTTCAAAGCTACCCCCAAATCAATGAGGGTAGCTTTTTTTTTGTTTATTTTTTTTTAAAAAAGATTTGGTTAATTCGGAGAAAGTTTATAATTTTGTGTCGCCGTTTATTTGATAAGCGGAAAATTGAAATAATAATAAGAGATTTTGGAGTAGTTTTTACTTAATCAGATGGTAAACAGGGTTAAAAATAATAGTGTAGATAATTATGAGTATGGAGCAACATCCAAGTTGTTCTGGCACGCTTATTGTCCCCCCCCCCGAAAAAATCAATTCTTATAAATCAGTAACTTATACGGCTTGCGA
>CAZGXC010000002.1:0-19783 GCA_964529535.1 uncultured Hyphomicrobiales bacterium
AATAGTTGGATATATGGAAAACCCGACACCTGATTTTCAAAACAACAAATTTCTTTGTATGATTATTAATGAAGGAAGTCGACATAACAACTATTACGCTTTTAACGTAAACAATATATTTACTGGTGTAATATATTTCTCGGTCAGACAGGTTATTCCTGCTACTTGGCTTAATGATAGAGATCAATTTTTATATCCGAATGATGGCTGGCAAAGCGATACAGAATTTCAGAACGATTGCTTGGCATACACACTTTTTCATGGTCAAAATCGCATTACAGCCACAGAAGGCACGAACCATTGGATCCCCTTCACGGAGGAAGAGGTAAATTCTCGCGAGAAGTTCGACAGCAATTTTATGAGCGATTTTTTGCGCGGAAAAATAAAGAAAGAAGAAGAATTGGATTTGTTTTCCGTAGCCAGTGCCTCCTCTAACGGAGGGACGGCATCTTGCCGTCCAATAAATAATGAAACAGATGACGGCTGGAAGCCATCCCTCCAGAAAGATGACGGCTGGAAGCCGTCCCTCCTTAATTTTTCTCCTGCTGCTACCGCTGTATTTGATGCTGGACGCGAGCTTTGGAAATACTATCACGCACAGGCTAATTGCGATGTAAATGCTTCGCTTTATGATATTCGAGCATATTTTCAGGGGCGAAATGACAAAGGAAAAATGAATAATAAGAGCGAAGACGAGGAATATAATCGCTTAATAGGAGATTTGCGAGAGGCTCTGAATATCTTAGCCAAGCAGATAGAACCAAAAGTATATGAATACGGATTTTTAAAGTAGAGCTGGCTTTTTCAACCCACAGCTTTAGCTGTGATGGGAAAAAATAATTATAAAAATAAAAATAAAGCAAAATCATTCTTATTCGTCTATATGATAGTTAAGTAAAAATCAACATTGAAATCATATAAAATTAGAATAAAATGGAAGATTACGAATCCGATTATGATGATGAATTAAGCGAATCGGAAATACAAGAATATATAAAGAAATACAAGGTGTATCTGTCTGAAGATTACACCGAGGATTTGCCAACGCCGGATTCGGAAATTCTGGAGAGTATTATCTTTTTCTTAATCGAAGAGGAAGCAATAGACGAAGCGATGAAGTTTTGCAAACTCTGGTTGCGCCACGAGCCTGAATCCGCTTCTGCGTGGTATGCGCTTAGTATTCTGTATAGTGGCTATGGTGATTATGATGCCGCCGACCAATGTATCGACAAAGCATCGGAGTTAGATCCTTCCGATAGCGATATTATCGTGCAAAAAGCTCTTAATTATAGCTTGGCGGGGAATAATACATTGGCGATTATGGTCATAGATAAAATATTAGAGAAAGAACCCGAAAACGATATGGCATTGTATAACAAAGCCTTTCTCTTGCAAAGCATTTACAGATATAATGACGCTATCAAAATCCTCGAACAGCTTTTGGAGTTGGAATCAGATGAATACCCGCTTTTCGACGATATTGCCTATTGTTACCAAGCAATCAAGAAATACGACAAAGCCCTGCATTATTACAAACTTGCGATAGAAGACAATCCCGACGACGTCTTCCTTTGGTATAATTTGGGAATAGTGCATAATGCGGCTGGGCATAAATTCCAAGCAATTGAAGCTCTTAAAAATTCAATTTCCATATATGAAGATTTGCCGAAGGCTCACTTTGCGCTTGGCTCGATATATGCGGAACTTGGCAGGCTGATGCAAGCCATCGACGCGTATTCTGCGGCATTTGAGTTAGAGCCGAATAATTACGAGCATATTGTCAATTTAGCTACAGCCCTTGCAGATAGCGGAGATTACCATCTTGCTATTATGCTATTTACATTTATGATTGACCAAAACGGGGATTCTGCCATACCTTTCTTTGCGCGTAGTTTGTGCTATGACGCACTCGAAGATTACGAAAATGCAAGCGCAGATATTAAGAAAGCACTTCATTTAGATCCGAGCAATCCCGAGTATCTGCATTCTTATGCAACGATACTAATCAATTCAGGGAATGACAAAAAAGCAATTGAAATTTTCAAAAAATGTATCAAATTAGCTCCCGAAAATCTTCAAGCAAAAAGTGATTTTGCCACTCTGTATATTCGCTTGGGCGATATGGTCAAGGCGCGAAAAATACTCAAAAGCATTATTGAAATTGAACCAAAATGGACTGATGCGTATCATCTCTTAGCAAAATCATACATTGCCGAGATGGATTTCGATTCCGCCGCAAAATATCTCTTCGATTTAATGCAAGTAGATATAGCTTTCAGGGAAAAAATTAAAAAAGAGAATCCAGAGTTCTACGAGGAATTGGAACGCAAAACAGCGATCTTAAATCCCAAGAATAAAAAACAATCCAGAAGTAAAAAAGATAAATAAATAAAATATAAAAATAATAAATTTACCCAATATGTTAATATCTTATAATCGTTTAAAAGAACTAATTGATTTTAGCTATTCCCCAGAGGAACTCGACAAAATCCTTACAATGATGGGGATTGAAATAGAAGCAATATTTAATTATGGTGAAAAATATAAGAATTTCTTCGTGGGAGAAGTATTAAGCAAAAACCCACATCCACAGGCTGATAAACTCTCGCTTTGCGAAGTAAATTTCGGAAGCGGTCAGAATACCGTCGTATGCGGTGCGCCAAACGTCGCGGCTGGGCAGAAGATCATCTATGCTGCTCTCAATGCCATTGTTCCGCAGGGTGGCTTCAAAATCGAGAAACGCAAGATCCGCGGTATAGAATCAGAGGGAATGATTTGCTCGCAATATGAGCTTGACCTCGGTGAAGATCAAAGCGGAATTTGGGTGCTGCCAGCAGATGCACCAGTCGGCACAAAATTGATTGATTACTGTGATATCAATGATACAATCCTCGAAGTCAGCGTTACTCCGAATCGTCCGGATTGCCTAAATCATTTCGGTATTGCTCGTCTCATCGCTGCTTATGAAAACAAGAAGTTCGACAAACCGAATTTCCAAGTAAATAAAGGTAATTTTGATATAAATAACGCTATTTCTATCGAGGTGAAAGACCAAGAGCTTTGCCCTCGTTATTATGGAATTGTGATTAATAACATCAATCAAACTCCGTCGCCAGAATGGCTACAGAATAAAATCAAAATGCTTGGCTTGCGCTCAATCAATGCTGTTGTAGACGTTACGAATTACGTAATGTATGAAACTGGGCAACCATTGCACGCCTTTGATTTAGATAAAATTGCCGGCAAAAAAATAATCGTCCAAACAGCAAACGAAGGCGAGAAATTCACTCCATTAGACGATAAAGAGCGTCAGCTGGACGCAAATATGCTAATGATTTGCGACGCAGAGAAACCAGTAGCAATAGCTGGCGTAATGGGCGGAGCAAATTCTGAGATTGATGGAAATACAAAAAATATCTTCATCGAATCTGCATATTTCAATCCGCAATCCGTCAGAAGAACCGCAAAGAAAGTGTCTCTTTCCACAGATGCCTCCTATCGCTTCGAGCGTGGTGTCGATTACGAAGGCGTGCCATATTCAGCAATCTATGCTGCAAAGTTAATCAATGAAATTTGTGGCGGCGAGGTTTCGCAAAATTCAATAGATGTTGCTCTGGCTTCTTTCAAAGCCAAAGAAGTAGAGCTAAGATTTACCAAAGCTACTGAGTTAATCGGCGTGGAGATTTCCAATGATAGGATAATAGAGATACTTAAATCCTTAGAATTTGAAATATTAGATAAAGACGACGAAAAAGTAATAGTAAAAGTCCCAACTTATCGCGTGGATATTGACATCGAAGTTGATTTGATAGAAGAAATCGCGATAATGTATAATTACGATAATATTCAGCCGAATTTCAGCACCAATATTAATTTCTCTAATTCCCTAAGTGGATCCGATCTGCTGATGCCTGCGATGCGAAGTAAAATCCGCAATTATTTAGTCCAAAATGGATTTATGGAAATATTAACACAAAACATCATAGATCCTGCTTCTGCGAAGCTATTTTCAGAAGAAAACATTACTTTGGCGAATCCTCTCGGCGAGGAAATGTCCGTAATGAGACCATCGCTAATCCCATCAATGCTAAAAACAATCGAGAGGAATATCCGCCACGGAAACACAAATCTCCGTTTGTTTGAAATCGGCAAGAATTTCTCCCTCGATATCTTCACGAATAAAGAAGGACAAGAGGAAAGAAAATTCGTCGAAAACGAAGAGATGGTAATCGCATTAAGCGGTGCGGTGGCTCCATTTAATTGGCAGGACAAAGAGCGCATGGCTGATTATTATGATATAAAAGGCGTTTTGGAGGATTTCTTTGAAAGATATAATCTATCCAGCGCGAAATTCGCCAAAAACGATTACTTGAACACGATTTTCTCGGCAAATTCTATGACAATTATGCTGAAAGGAAAGCCAGCCGGTAAATTTGGAGAAATTTCCAAAAAATTACTAAAGCAATTCGATATTGAAAAACCTGTGTTCTTAATCACAATTAACCTAAAAGAAGTATATACATCGAAATTCAAACAAAATAAATATTCAGGAGTTTCGCAATTCCCATCAGTCAAAAGAGATTTGGGATTCATTCTGCCGAAAGATACTGAAGCAGAGGCTGTGCGCGCTACCATCGTAAAAGCTGGCGGCAAATTCCTAAGCGATGTAGAGATATTCGATATCTTCGTCGGGGAGAAAATCGGATTAGAAAACAAGAATATTGCTTTTGCCCTCACTTATTTGGCACCAGACAAAACCCTCACAGACCAAGAGGTAGATGACTCCATCAAAGCAATTGTTTCGACAGTAGAAAAGCAATTTAATGCTAAATTAAGAGAATTTTAAAGAAAAAAATAATTTGATAATCGAAAAAAAAATCAACCCCGTCCTGAAGAAACGGGGTTGATTTTTCTTAATTATGCAAAAATGACGGCTAAAAGCCATCCTTCTTTGCAGGAATATTATTATAAAGGTATTTTATTGTGATATGCCTCACGGAATTTTTTATTCCGAATAGAGCGGATAAAGTAGATCATTATCCCCACATAAACAACGATTGCGAATACTCCTACGAACATCCCCACATAGTTCCAATTATTGCCCTGAGAGTATTCTATTGTAAACATCCAGAGCTTTACCCAGACGAATCCCAACACGCCAGAAACGAAGAGCATCAGGTAGCTAAGCAAGTGGATACCATCTAGAGCCCAAGGCTTGAATAACTTGAAATGGAAGCCGGCAATGCCGCAAGCAATGGCAATTGTTATTAAAATAGCTGATGCAAATGGTAGTGCATTGAGCATAGAAAGAACGGCGGAATTTGATGGGTATTCGGCAGCTGTTTGGATTAGCTTCTCGCGAAGTGGGGCGACGAGGTAATAAATTGCTGAAGCCCAGATACCAACGAGAAGCAGGATTACGCCTGTGATTATCCACATATAGCTTATTGCTCGCATAAGTGTGGGCTTGGAGTTCTGTGGCACGTTTATTATTAATTTACTTAAGTCCATGTGTTTAATTTTAATAATATTAACTAATAAGTAAAAAAGCTTTTATAAACTCATCTAAATCACCATCCATCACAGCATTAATGTCGGTGCGTTTGGTCTCTGTGCGGTGATCATTCACCATCGTGTATGGTTGGAAGACGTATGAGCGGATTTGGCTGCCCCATTCAATTTTCATCTTTTTTCCTTCAATTTCGGCTTTTGCGGCAAGTTCTGCTTCAAGTTTCTGTTGATATAATCTTGATTTTAGCATAGTGATGGCGCGCTCTCTGTTTTGGAATTGCGAGCGTTCCTGTTGGCAGGCTACTACAATGCCCGAAGGAATATGCTTGATGCGGACGGCAGTTTCTACTTTATTTACATTTTGCCCACCTTTGCCGCCGGAGCGGAAAGTATCCACTTCGAGGTCTGCGGGATTAATTTCTATCTGAACATCATCATCTACAACTGGATATACGAATACCGATGCGAAAGAGGTGTGGCGTCTGGCATTAGAGTCAAAAGGAGAGATTCGGACCAATCTATGCACGCCATTTTCTGCTTTTAAATATCCGTAGGCGAATTTTCCCTCGATTTCAATAGTTGCGGATTTAATTCCCGCTCCGTCGCCCTCGAGTTCATCTACCAAATACACTTTATAATTATGGCGTTCGCCCCATCGAGTATACATACGCAAAAGCATTTCTGCCCAATCTTGGGCTTCTGTGCCTCCGGCTCCAGAATGAATAGTTAAGAGTGCATTGCGAGAGTCGTCTCTATGAGAGAGTAGATTTCTGATTTCTAATTCCGCTAAGGATTTCTCAGCTTTTTCTATTTCGCTAACTATTTCATTTTCAAGGCTTTCGTCTTTCTCATCTTCTGCCAAGTTCAGCAGGACTTCTGCTTCATCTATCAGATCTTTGCTTTGCTGCCAGATGTTCGTCCATTCTTTTAGCTCTGAAATTTGCTGCATCACCTTTTGCGCAGTCTCAGAATCGTTCCAAAATGCTTCTTGTTCGCTTATTTTCTGTAATTCGGATAGTTTTTCATTCTTGCTATCTAAATCAAAGAAACCTCCGGAGTTCATCGATTCTATTGCTTAATTCTTGTATCTTTGCTTTTTGTGGTTCGAACATAATATCTTTAATATTGAAAGACTATAAATATTGAGAGCCTTAATTAATAAGGTCTGCTTATTTCTTGAAATTAGTTTTTTTCTGTTTTTTATTGATTAAGCTATCTTCTACTGGAATAGGATAAATACCCGTAAAGCAAGCAGTGCAATATGCGATGCCCTTTTCCTGTGGGACGCTTTCCAATAGCTTTTCTTCGCTTAAATAATGTAGTGAATCTACTCCGATAGCCTCGCCGATAGCCTCTTCGCTATCGTAATGATTAGCTATCAATTCTTCTTTGCTCGGGAAGTCCATACCATAATAGCAAGGATACTTAATTTGCGGAGAAGAAATTCGGCAATGCAAAGATTTTGGATTTGCCGAGCGAATAATATTAATCAAAGATTTGGAAGTTGTGCCGCGAACAATCGAATCATCTACAAGTATAATATTTCTACCATTGATGACGCCACGAATTGGATTAAATTTAACTTTTACTTTAAATTCGCGATTATCCTGTCCGGGGGCAATAAATGTCCTGCCAACATAATGGCTGCGCAATAATCCAATTTCAAATGCTGTAGGATTGACATCGTTATTTACTCGAGCAAAGCCAAGAGTGCAGGTGTTGGAGCTATCTGGCACGGCTACTGCCCAAGCCTTTTCTCCATCGGGGAAAATCGCCGGAGATTCTTCGGCTAATTTTTTACCGAACTTTCTGCGGACTTTATCCACGCTATGACCGAAAATTATGCTGTCTGGACGAGCAAAATATACATATTCAAAAATACATTGGTGAGCTTCCGGAGTTTCGTCAAGAATCTTCGATGAGTGAATCTCGCCAGTTCTGATAGTTTCTTCATTTATCAATATTAACTCATTATGCTCGATGCTACGAAAATACTCGAATCCATTAATATCCAAAGAGCAAGACTCAGAGGCGATAAGGTAGGCATAAGTGCCATCTGGATTGAGCTTCCTGCCAATGCAAAGCGGACGCACTCCGTGCGGATCCCTCGCTGCGAAAAGACCTTCCTCGGTTAATATGATCCAACAGCAGTCCTTAGAGCTTCGCGGATTTGCTCTTTCGCAGTAGTTTGCTTGCTTCGCGCAATCAGGTGCATAAAGATTTCCGAATCCGTAGTGGTCTGGAAAATTGCCCCTTCTTTTCTTAACTCATCTCTTAGTGTGTTGGTGTTAGTAAGGTTTCCGTTGTGCGCCAGAGAGATAATCCCACTATGGTAGATTATATTGAAAGGTTGGATATTATTGGCATTAGAAGATCCAGTTGTTGAATATCTATTATGCGCAATAGCGGATTTTCCCTTCAGTTTAGTAAAAATTTCGCTATCCTCGAAGACGTCAAGCACTAATCCCAAGCCCTTATGATAAGCATACATATTCTTTTCTTTCTGCTCATTATAGTAGAGGGTGGTGATGCCTGCGGCTTCCTGCCCGCGGTGCTGCAGAGCGTGAAGAGCATAATATGCCGTAACGGCGGCGTTTTCTTGATTATATACGCCAACGATTCCGCATTCGCAGAGTGGCTTATCTATGTTATTAGTGCATTTACACATATTTATTCTTGAATCTCGCGTTATAAAAAGAAACTGCAAATTTACGAAATTATTGCTATAAATTAGATAATTTGTTGAAAAAATTATTACTAATGAAAATTCAGAAGAATATTAATTGCATAAATTATTGAAATGCCTTCATAAAGTATAAATTTCTTTATTCACATTTAGCGTTTTTATATTTTTTCCTTACTGTTTTCTGAGGAAAATTACTTATATTTATAGTTCTAAAAGTGGACAATCTAATAATGTATATCAGAATTAAATAAATATTAAATAAATAAAATTATGGCAAAAACAAGCGAAACTAAACCAGAAATTCCTGAATTTGCAGTCAGTGAAGAAAAAGTAAAAGCTATTAAAATGGCTATCGAGCAAATAGAAAAACAGCACGGCAAAGGCTCGATAATGAGATTGAGCGACAAGCAAGTAGTTAATATTAGTCATATCTCTACGGGCTGCATGAGCCTCGATGCTGCTATCGGAGTGGGTGGCGTCCCACGCGGCAGAATTTTAGAGATATTTGGTCCAGAATCTTCTGGAAAAACCACCGTGTGCCTTCATATCATAGCAGAAGCACAAAAAAAAGGCGGCATTGCTGCATTCGTTGATACAGAGCATGCACTTGATATAAATTATGCTCAGCGTCTTGGAGTGGATTTAAATATGCTGCTTCTTTCGCAACCGGAATTTGGCGAGCAAGCTTTGGAAATTGTAGAGACATTAGTCCGTAGCAATGCGGTTGATGTAATCATCATCGATTCCGTTGCTGCGCTTACTCCAAGAGTTGAAATTGAAGGCGATATGGGCGATGCTCAAATGGGTTCGCAGGCGCGCCTGATGAGCCAAGCAATGAGAAAGCTAAATGCTGCAATTGGCAAGACTAACACTTGCGTGATATTCACTAACCAGTTGAGAAGCAAAATCGGCGTTTTCTATGGTAATCCTGAAACTACTACCGGCGGTAATGCCTTAAAATTCTATGCTTCTGTTCGAATCGATATTCGTAGAAAAGAAGTAATTAAAGAAGGACAGGACACAGTCGGCAATAGAGTCCGTGTGAAAATCGTAAAGAATAAAGTAGCTCCGCCATTCAAAGAAGTGGAATTTGATATTATGTATAATGAAGGAATTTCCAAACTCGGCGATATGCTCGACGTAGCTATTGAATACGGCGTTATCCAGAAAAGCGGTTCTTGGTATTCATTCGGCAGCGAGAGAGCCCAAGGCAGAGACGGCATGAAGAAGATTTTGATGGAAAACTCAGAGGTATACAATGCTTTGGAGAAGAAAGTCCGAGATATTCTAACGGGAGTGCCGATTACTGATGATGCTCCAGAGGAGAATATTCCCGAAATAATATAATCAATGCTATATAATTGATACAAAGCAGAAAAATGCTACAAAAAACCCGATATGTTTAGAAATATATCGGGTTTTTTAGTAGTTTGGCACAGCATTTGTGGTTGTTATCTTATCAATTTGATGATATAAATTGATTAATTACTTACATATTTGATATATAGAGAAGATTTCCCCCTCTTTTTTATATAGTTCCATGCTCTAAGTACTGCACTTAGAGCATTTTTTTTTATTCAAATTTGAATAACTATCAAATATATATCAATATTAAATAGTAATCAATAATCAAATACAAATCAAGATTAAATAATATTCTCTACTTCGTCAATTCCAGCGCCGGGGCGGATAATAGTGAAGTTATCGTCTTCGGTTAAATCTACAATCGTCGATTCTCCGACGAAATTATATTCCTCAGGCATAGCGATAATATCCACTTGCTTCCCAAATTCCTTTATAATGGCATCGGGGTCGGAGAAGTGATCTTCAAGCCTATCGTTCTTGGCACTACTTGAAATTAGCGGAACTTTCAGAGATTTCAGCAAAGTATTGCACAAAATATCATCAGGCACGCGAATACCAGTAGTTTTTTTCTTTGGATCTTGCACGAGCTTCGGCACGAGCTTGGAAGCAGGCAATAAGAAGGTGTAAGGACCTGGTATCAGTGCTTTCAAAGTCTTATATGCCTTATCAGATACTTTGGCATATTCAGAGATGTTTGATAAGGAATCGCACAAGAAAGTAAGCGATTTATTGCTCGTCATCTTCCGCAGCGTGCGAATGCGTTGGGCTGCTTCCTTGTGATTAATATCGCAACCAAGAGCAAATCCCGTATCAGTAGGGTAGAGGATGACCGCACCATCGCGCAATCCTTCTACGATTTTATATATTTTCCGTAAATCTGGATTTACTGGATGCATTGTGTATGTAATTGCCATAATGTTTTATTTTTCAATATATTACATAAAGATTACAAAAATAAGGAATTACGTGGAGAAAATCATTAAGGTTTTATTCGATTTCTGAAAAAACATTAGTCAAAATGCCATCAGAGTGAAGAAAATGTATAACATCACTTGGAATCGATAGCAAGATGTCTTTGCCACTTGAAATGAAAGCAAAGTCCATTTGAGGAAATTCGATGAAGTGGACTTGTTGTTTTTCTTAACTATTTGAAAAAAAATAATATAAATACTTTGAAATAGTCAGAAAAAATTCGTAATTTTGTAATCTGAAATGGGCAAAGATAAAAGCCCATTTTTTTATAAGTATATTAAATTAAAATTATTTTGAGTTCAAAATGGCGCGACGCAAAGCAAAATTTGTAGCAGATAAAAAGTTAATTATTGATTCTTTCGCCGAAATGGCAAAGGAAAAGAATATTGATAGAGATCTTCTCCAAGGAATTGTAGAAGAAACGCTTTCTATGCTCGTTCGTAAAAAATATGGGCAGGAAGCGAACTTCGAGATTATCGTAAATATGGATAAAGGCGATATCGAGATTTACTTGATGAGAATTATTGTCGAAGAAGTTACCGATCCGAATTTAGAAATTTCTATGACGGAAGCTACTCAATACCAGAGCCAAGACGAAAGCTATGAATTGGGCGATGAGTTTATCGAAGAAATCACTTTAGAAAACATCGCTGACAACTTCGGCAGAAGGCTGATTTCACTTGCTTCGCAGACCCTGAACCAAAGAATTAAAGACGTAGAAAAAGATAATATTTACCAAGAATATGCCTCGAAGCTCGGGGATATTATTGTTGGCGAAATTTACCAAGTAAAAAGAAATGAAATTCTTGTGGTCAATAACAAAATTGAAATGAAATTACCACGAGAAGAGCAAATCCCAAATGAGCCATATCGCTACCGCAAGAACCAAACAATAAAAACAATAGTTAAAGAAGTTCGCAGAAATGGTGCGGGTGGCTTGCCGGAAATTATTTTATCAAGAGCTTCCGAGGGATTCTTAGGCAAGCTATTTGAAATTGAAATTCCTGAAATCTATGACGGCATCATACAAGTAAAATCTATAGCACGCGATCCAGGCGAACGCTCCAAAGTAGCCGTGCAATCGTATGACGACAGAATAGACCCAATCGGCGCTTGCGTCGGTATGAAGGGTATCAGAATCCACTCAATCGTTCGCGAATTAAATAATGAAAACATTGACTTAGTGGAATATAGCGACGATCCAAAGATATACATTGCTCGCGCTTTAGCTCCGGCAAAAGTAAAAGATATAATGCTCTCCCCAGATGTCCGCAGCGCAACGATAATAGTCCCAGAAGACCAAATTCCATTAGCAATTGGTAAAAATGGGCAGAACGTGCGCCTCGCATCGAAGCTCACTGGATACTCTCTATCATTGATCAGAGAGGGCGGCGAAGATATCGACCTAACAGAATTTAAAGATGAGTTGGGAATTGAGATTTATAACGAGCTGTTGGGCGCTGGAATCGAGACAGCAAGAGACCTGCTTGATGCAGATCTTGAAGAAATATTAGGACTCCAAGGAATTACGCCAGAATTCTTAATTGAAATTAGGCAGATTATCTTGACTGAGTTCGACGAAGAAGAAGATCCTGCTATAGTAAAGCAGATAGAAGAATATAATAGTAATAAAGAATAGTTTTTTTAGAAATATAAATTAAAAGAAAAGATATTTCAAAGTATGGCCGGAAGTGTTAGATTAATAAAAATTGCCTCTGAGATCAATCTCGGAAAAGATGCTATTGTTGAGTTCCTTAAAGGAAAGGGATTCTCTATAGACAATAAGCCCACCACCCTCCTAAGCGAGGACATGGTGAATGCTATTTATGATAAGTTCAAAAAAGAACTAAAAGCAGCCGAAACTCAAAGACAAAAAATCGAGAAACATAAGCAAATTCGCAAAACGGGCGATAGCAAAGAAATCGAGAAGGAAATACCAACTGAAGATGTTCCAGGGCATACTATTGCCGAAAAGGCAAAAGAAGAAGAAGCTAAACCTTTGCAACAAAAAGAAGAGCAAATTGAAGCAAAAGAGCAGATAATCGATAGCAATGATTCTGCCTCCGCTCAAGATGAATCGCAAAAAAATGCTGATACTAAAAAAACTATCCACGCAAAAGCTGAAGAAACGCTAACAAGCGAAGCTCCCGAAGCTACTAAATCTGATACTCAAATTTCAGATGATATGAAGGAAGATAAACCAGTTTCTGCCCCAAGCGAAGCTAAAATACTTGATGAAAAGCCCAAACTAAGCGAAAAACAAGATAATGAAGCTACAAAAAGTGAAGAAAAATACAAGGTAAATGACGTAATCGAACTCCCTACGGAAGAAAGATCAAGAAGACAGAAGAAAAGAGACAGGGAAAGAGAAAGAAAGAAAGAAAGAGCGGCGACTGATCCAAGCAAGCCACAAGCAAGCGAAAACAAGGAACAAGCAGGAAAACCAACTACGACAGATAGACCAGCGAGACCAGAAAGAACTGACCGACCAGAAAGAACCGATAGACCTGCCAGAGCAGAAAAACCAGCAAGCAAACCGACATCGACAGATAGACCTGCTAGACCCGAAAGATCTGAAAAGCCTGCTCCGAAGCCAAACGCGTCTTCAAGCACTATTCCATCAGCTTCATCTGAAGATCAAGCAAAGAGGAAAAAACGCAAAGACAATACTATCGCGGAAGTGGAATTTGACCAAAATCAAGCACCACGATTAAAAGGATTAACCGTCGTCGGAAAAATCGATTTAGAAGCTCAAAGAAATAGAGATAGAGATAGATTCCGCGGTGGAAAAGCTGTAAAACCAACAGATAGACGACGATGCTGAAGCAAAGAAAAACGCTAAGAAAAAGAAAAAAGGTAAGGTATTACTGAAAGATACAGTAGCACCAACTACTGCCGCAACCAAAGTCGACAAGAAAAAGAAAAAGAAACTATCCGTAAGAGAACTGATTACAAATGAAGATGTAGATAAAGCAATCAGACGCACACTTACAGACATGGGCGAAGTTTCTGCTATGAGCAATAGAATGAAGGTCAAGCAGAAAAAGAAAGCCGTCCGCGAAGAAAAAGAGCAAATCAGGATGGAAGAAGAGGCAAAAGAAGCTAAAATCCTCAACATCACTGAATTTGTTACTACTTCTGAATTAGCTAAAATGATAGGTGTGAATGCCAGTGAAATCATTATGAAATGTATGGGACTGGGATTAATGGTATCTATCAACCAAAGACTTGACAAAGATACAATCACTATTATCGCCGATGACTACGGCTTAGAAGTTGTATTCATTGACGAAAAAGCTCTTCAAGCAATCGACGAAATAGAAGAAGATGATGAAGATAACCTACAGCCACGCTCACCAATAGTTACTATAATGGGACACGTGGATCACGGTAAAACATCTCTCCTCGATTATATCCGCAATGCAAACGTAGTAGCGGGCGAAGCCGGTGGTATCACACAGCACATTGGTGCATACAGAGTGAAATTAAAGAATGGTAAATTCATCACTTTCCTTGATACTCCGGGTCACGAAGCATTTACGGCGATGAGAGCCCGCGGTGCGCAAGTAACGGATATCGTCATCCTCGTAGTAGCATCAGACGATAGCGTGATGCCTCAGACAATCGAGGCAATCAGCCACGCACTCGCTGCAAATGTGAAGATTATCGTAGCAATTAATAAAGTAGATAAACCAGACGCTCAACCTGATAGAATCAGACAACAACTTGCCGACCATAGCATCCTCGTTGAGGAATGGGGCGGAAAATACCAATGCGCTGAAATTTCTGCGAAAAAAGGTATCAATATAGATGGATTGTTGGATAAGGTCTTACTCGAAGCGGAAATGCTCGAGCTAAAAGCTAATCCAGACAGAGCTGCAAGAGCTACTGTAATTGAAGCAAATATGACTAAAGGCTTGGGTCCTGTATGTACGGTAATCGTGCAAAAAGGAACACTAAGAGTTGGCGACCCATTCGTTGTGGGGCATCAATACGGAAAAGTCCGAGCAATGATGGATGAACGCGGAAACAAAATGGTAGAAGCGGCTCCGTCAATTCCTACAAGAGTTATGGGACTAAATGGACTGCCAGAAGCTGGCGATATTCTGACCGCTACTGATAATGACGTAGATGCTAGAAACATCGCAACTGAAAGGCAACAACTCCGTCGCCAACAAGACTTTAAGCGCAATAAACACGTTACTCTCGATGATATTTCTAAGCAAATTCACGATGGAGAGGTTAAAGATCTATCTCTCATTATCAAATGCGACGTGGGTGGATCAGTCGAAGCGCTTAGTGATTCATTGCAGAAATTATCAACTGGTGAAGTCCGCGTGAATATCATCCATAAAGGCGTGGGCACAATCTCTGAATCAGACGTAATGCTCGCTGCTGCCTCAGGCGCAATCATCGTAGGCTTCCAAGTTTCTCCAACTGCTCACGCAAGAAAAGTAGCAGAGAATGAATCAGTAGATATTCGCCAATATAACATCATTTATGATTGTATTGACGAGATCAAGCGCGCACTCGAAGGATTATTAACTCCTGAATTAAAGGAAGACGTAATCGCAGTGATTGAAGTTCGTAAGATATTTAAAATCAGTCGCTTAGGTGTAATCGCAGGTTGCCAAGTAATGAATGGTAAAATTCATAGGAATGATAAAGTTCGCTTACTTCGCGATGGATTGCCAATATTTACTGGTCATATCGACTCACTGAAGCGCAATAAAGATGACGTTCGCGAAGTCGATAGCGGTTACGAGTGCGGTATCTCCCTCGATGGATATAATGATATTGAGGTGGGCGACGTAATCGAAGGATTCAAAGTATTAGAAATCAAGAGAACGCTTGACTAAAAATATATGGATTTAATAAATAAGAGTAGCAACATAACTTTTGCTACTCTTATTTTATTTCAGTAATTTTGTATTTAGAAAATAAGAAACGGAGCTACAAATGTCAATCAGAACAGAAAAAGTATCGAGCGAAATAAAGAAAGCAATTGCCCAACCTATATCAGATATTGCAAATAACCTCGAAGCTGGATTAGCCACAGTTACAGCAGTCCGAATAAGCCCAGATTTAAAAATAGCAAAAGTATATCTAAGCCTTTATGGCAAGAAGGATTATCCCGTATCGAACTTCATTGATGAACTTACGCGCAAGCAGGGACAACTCCGCCATTACCTTGGCACGAAAGTTCGATTACGCTTCACCCCAGAGCTACATTTCTATATTGATGATACTCTCGACCAAATGGAGCATATTCAGAAATTGCTTGACCAAGCAAATATGTAATAATACAATACGCGAAACATTTATATGAAAATATTACAGAAAAGCACGATGCAAGACTTTGCGAAATGGTATGAACCAATTCTCGAAGACGGTGGTATCGTTCTAATTGATAAACCATACGGATTAACTTCTTTCGACATAATAGCAAAGCTCCGCAAAATACTTTGGATAAAGAAAATTGGGCATGGCGGCACACTCGACCCTCTCGCGACAGGCTTATTAATCGTTTGTGTTGGGCGTCCCGCTACAAAGCTCGCAGATTATTACCAAGCATTTCCTAAAGAATATAGATGCACGATAAATATCGGCGCAAGAACCAAGACTTATGATTTGGAGAGCGATCCAGAAGATTTTAAGGATTATTCCCATCTATCTGAAGATAATATAAAGGAAGCAATTATGAGCTTTGTGGGGGAGATAGAGCAAACTCCGCCCCAGCATTCAGCTGTGAAAATCAATGGGAAAAGAGCCTATGAATTAGCTCGAAAAGATGAAGATTTTGAACTGAAATCACGCAAAATAAATATCTATTCAATAGGCGATATTAAGATAAACCTTCCCCTTGTGGATTTCACTGTGCTTTGCTCCAAAGGGACATATATCCGATCTTTAGCTAATGATATTGGCGAGAAACTTGGTTGCGGTGCCTATCTAAGCGGACTAATAAGAAGCAAAATTGCTGACTTCGCTGTGGAGGAAGCTCTTAGCTTAGAGGATGTTCGCGTATTAAAGGATAATTTAGTAGCTAATACTTCGGCTAATAATCAATAAATACAGCATTGTTTTAACTATTTAGAATAGTCTTACAACTAATTCTTCTCATGCTTCGTCTACTACCATTCGGATTAAAATAAATATAAATTCATCAGTCCTAGCAAAAATAGAAAAATAGAAGTGAAAATATACAATTCCATTAATAGCATAGAGTATAATCCCGATAGAATTATCACCGTCGGATCTTTCGATGGTTTGCACCGCGGACATAAAGAAATAATACGAGCTGTCTCGGAACAAGCCAGTAACAAGGGCTTGTCGAGCCTCTTGATCACATTCGAGCCGCATCCGCAAACGATAGTAAATAACCCCGATAAACCTCCGATTAAATTATTAACGGATAAGACAGAAAAAGAACGTCTTTTATCGGAGCTTGGAATTGATGAAATGCTATTTCTAAATTTTACAAAAGAATTTGCAGAGCTTCCGCCAAAGGATTTTATGCAGGATATTCTTTTTAATAAAATAGGATTCCGCAAGATAATAATTGGATATGACCACGTTTTTGGGAAATCTCGCTCCGGCGACTTCAATCTATTAATGAATTTGGGGAAAGATCTTGGCTTCAAAATCGAGCGCATCGCAGCCTTGGAATCAGATAATACCATAATATCCAGCACAAACATCAGAAAATTAATAAGCGAAAAACGCCTCGAAGAAGCTAACTATATGCTTGGGCACCGCTATCGAGTGCTTGGAGAGGTGGTCAAAGGGAACAGACTCGGCAGGACTATTGGCTTCCCTACGGCAAACGTAAAGACAGAAAGTATTCACAAACTATTGCCCGGCAATGGTGTTTATTTAGTAGCCGTGCGCCTCGGCACCAAGAAGTATTGGGGAATGGCAAACATCGGTCTCCGCCCGACAGTAGTAAATGAAACTACTCCTCTATTAGAAGTCAATATCTTCGATTTCGATGACGAAATATACGGCGAATTGATTTGCGTGGAGTTCTTCCGATATATGCGCGACGAGGAGAAATTCGGCAACATTGATTTGCTAAAAGCACAGCTCGAAAAAGATAAAAACAACTGCCAATTAATTGCCAAGAACCTATAATTTAAGCAATTAAAAATAAAAGTGGAAAAATAATTACGAAAATGTTTTTATAATTCAATAAGTTTTCGTAATTTTGTAGTTCGTAAAAAGAATTATATTAACAATTAAAATAATTGTGGAGATACAATTTAATGATAACTAAAGAAACAAAGGCGACAATCGTTACTGAATTTGGCGATAATGGCACAGATACAGGCAAATCTGAAGTTCAAATAGCAATATTTACTAAGAGAATCCAGGAATTGACTGGTCACTTGGAAAGCCATAAAAAAGATAATGCTACACGCAGAGGTCTAATCCAATTAGTAAGCAAACGCCGCAGATTACTAAATTACTTGCAGAAAAACGATATTAATCGCTATCGCCAAGTGATTGCTGCTCTTAAACTGAGAAAGTAATTTACTAATCCTCCGATTCTACATTTTATTGTCTGTACAGTGATATTATAGTTAATATTATTGTGCAGACTTTATTTTATTAAGAGAATTTAAAAAAGATAAAAATATTAATCAATATAAATAAAAACATGGCAAAACAAGAAGTTTCAATAGAATTTGAAGGCAAAACCTTTACCCTCGAAACGGGCAGATTCGCAAAATTCGCTTCGGGAGCCGTCATGGCTCGTTGTGGCGATACTATGGTGTTAGTAACTGTAGTAGCTGCTGACAAAGAAGATTTAGAAAAAGACTTTCTACCATTGCAGGTAGAATACAAAGAAAAAATGTCTGCTGGCGGTAAAATCCCCGGTGGATTTTTCAAGAGAGAAACCAAGCCATCTGATGCAGAAGTCCTCGTAGCGAGGTTGATTGACCGCCCTTGCCGCCCTCTTATCCCTAAAACTTGGAGATTCGAGACGCAAGTAATCGCTACTGTATTCTCATTCGACCCTGAAGTTACACCCGATACTGTCGCTGCAGTTGGAGCATCTGCTGCATTGCTTATCTCAGATATTCCTTTCCACGGTCCTTTCTCGGAAGTGAAAATCGGCAGAATCAACGGGAAATTAGTTACTAATCCATCATTCGAGCAATTAAAAGAATCAGAAATCGATATGACTATCGCCGGAACTGATACTGCTATTATGATGGTCGAAGGCGAAAGCAAGGAAATCTCCGAAGAGGAATTCCTCGAAGTGCTTAGCTTCGCTCACGATAGAATTAAAGAATTAAATAAATTACAAAATGATTTAGCTGCACTCGTGGGCAAAGAAAAACGCCCATATACTATTGACGAAGCTCCGGAAGAATTTGCGTCGGCAATCAAAGATGCAATCTATGAAGAATTAGTGCCTTATGTCCATTCTGTTACGTCTAAGAACGAAAGAAAAGAAGCAAGGAAATCCCTCGCTGATAAAGCACTCGAAGCAGCAATAGAGAAATTCCAAGAAAATCCAGATTACGAAGGCAAAATTGAAAAATATACTGCGGAAGTAATCGGAAATTTGGAAAAGCACGAAATGCGCGAAATGATTTTAACTAAAAGAACTCGCCTCGATGGCAGAAATTTAGATCAAATTAGACCTATCACATGCGAGATAGACGTGCTACCAAGAGTCCACGGTTCTGCTTTATTTACTCGCGGAGAGACTCAAGCACTTTGCTCAATTACTCTCGGCACTAAATCAGACGAGCAGCTAATCGATGGTTTGCAACCAAAATATACTAACAACTTCTATTTGCACTATAATTTCCCTCCATTCTCTACAGGAGAAGTAAAGAGATTAGGCACAAGCAGAAGAGAAGTGGGACACGGAAACTTAGCAGAAAGAGCTTTAAAAGCTATGATGCCAAGCGAAGACAAATTCCCTTACGTAGTCAGAGTGATTTCTGATATCTTAGAATCAAATGGTTCTTCATCTATGGCAAGCGTTTGCGGTGGCACATTGTCATTATTAAACGCTGGTGTTCCGATGAAAAAGCCCGTTGCTGGTATCGCGATGGGATTAATCAAAGATGCCGATAGAGTGGCTATTCTTAGCGATATCCTCGGTGATGAAGATCACTTAGGCGATATGGACTTCAAAGTAACTGGAACCGAAGATGGTATCACTGCTTGCCAGATGGATATTAAAATCGAAGGTTTATCAATTGAAATAATGAAAGAAGCCCTCGAGCA
>CAZGXC010000002.1:19793-26458 GCA_964529535.1 uncultured Hyphomicrobiales bacterium
CTCGGCATAATGAACGAGACTATCTCCGCTCCAAGCGAAGAACTCTCGCCTTATGCTCCGCGATTCTATGTAATCAAAATTCCAACTGATACTATCGGAGCTGTTATTGGAAGCGGTGGCGAAACTATCCGCAACCTAACAAAAGAGACTAATACAGAAATCAACATCGAAGATGATGGAACTGTAACTATCGCAGCTACTGATGCAGAATCCGGACAAGCAGCAATGGATATTATTAAGCAAATTACTGCAAAGCCAGAAGAAGGCGCAATCTATAAAAATGCTGTGGTCAAAGAAATCATTGATGGAATCGGCGCAGTAATTGAATTTGCTCCGAAAAAACAAGGCTTAGTCCATATTTCTCAGCTCGCATTAGAGAGAGTAGAAAACGTAAGCGACGTAGTCCAAGTAGGCGATCAATTTGATGTAATGCTAATCGAAGCAAGCAGAGATGGCAAATACAGATTAAGCAGAAAAGCTACTTTAGACCCAGAAAACTTCGTGATGCCTGCTCCTCGCCCAGATTCTCGTGGTGGCGACAGACGCGGTGGCGGTGATAGACGCAACAGCGGTGGTGGCGACAGACGCGGCGGAAATGGCGGCGGAGACAGAAGAAGATAATATTCAATAGAAGTTAATATTTAAGAATATTAATACGAACAATATTAATACGAATAATATTAATACAAATAAAATAAAAGCCTCTTTTTAAGAGGCTTTTGTTTTATTATTGCTGTTATTCGTTGGGTATTAATCCCATTTTCTAATCGAATCGATTCTATCCGCGCTTTAATCCATATTTATTAAGCACCTCAATTAATGCTCGGAAATCTTTTGGATATTCCGCTTCGTATTGGACGGTTTCTCCGCTTACTGGATGCTTAAATTGCAATGAATATGCGTGCATCGTAATACGAGAGATAATCGGTCGCTCAGTATCATTTTTCTTGATATTATACCGACGCTTAATTTGCGAGAGATTAAATTCTGTTGCTTTGCCATATAAGTCATCTACTAATAATGGATGACCAATCGCAGAGAGATGGACGCGTATTTGATGGTGTCGCCCAGTAATCAAGTCTATTTCACCATAAGTCGCATGGCGATAGCGTTCTTTTACCTTCAGAATGCTTAATGATTCCTTGCCACGCGCAGAAGGGATAGTTTTCCCGGGTTTCCGTGGGTCTGGCATTAATGGAATATTGATTTCCACTTCGTCTTTAAAGACCACACCATCGCACACTACGTGATAAATTTTCCCAACTTCTAAATTCTCGAATTGCTCATTAAGTATTTTATGGGCTTCTGCATTTTTCGCGAAGACCATTATTCCACTCGTATCTCTATCCAAGCGATGAACTACAAAAATATGCTGATATTCATCATTTAAGATATTGCGAAGATTCGGAGCTTCCTTATCATATCTATCTGCTATGGTAAGCAATCCCGCTGGCTTATTGATTACTAATATAGCCTCGTCCTCGAATATCGTAGTATAAGCTTTCTTTGAATTAGATGGCTTAGCGCTATCTGTCATGGATATATTATTAGGACTATTGTTCATTAAAATGCAATCTCTCCTGCTGCTGATTTATATGTATTTAGCATTAGCATTGCTATTGTCATTGGTCCAACTCCACCTGGAACGGGAGTAATTGCCGATACTTTATCGATTACGGAATTATAATCTACGTCGCCGCATAATCTTGAGCCTTTTGGCGAGCTTGCGTCTGCTACTCTATTAACGCCAACATCGATTATGACTGCTCCTTCTTTGACGTAATCAGCTTTTATTAATTCTGGAACTCCCACTGCTGCGATTAAAATATCTGCTTGGCGGGTATATTCGCGAATATCTGGAGCTGCCGTGTGGCAAATTGTAACGATTGAATTGGCATATTCCTTCTTCTGATACATTAAATTTGCGATTGGCTTGCCTACAATATTGCTCCTGCCGACTACGACTACATGCTTCCCTTTTGTATCGAATTTATATCGCTTAATTAGCTCGATTATGCCGTTTGGAGTGCAGGGAACGAAGCAGGGGAGACCAATTACCAAACGCCCAAGATTTTCCGGCAAGAAGCCATCTACATCTTTTTTCAAGCTGATTGATTGGATGATTTTCTGCTCATCAATCTGCTTAGGCAAAGGTAGCTGCACGAGTATCCCGTGTATATTTGGGTCATTATTGAAATTGTCAATAATTTTCAGGCATTCTGCTTCAGTTGCGGTGTCGGGTAATCTCTCGATAATGGAATTGAATCCGAGATCTTTGCATGCCTTGTCCTTTGAATTGACATAAACTTGCGAAGCAGGGTCTTCGCCAACAATCAGCAGGGCTAATCCCGGGGTGATCCCTTTTTCAGCTATCAGCTTTTGGGTATTTATTTTAATTTCTTCTTTGATTTGCGTAGAGACGGCTTTTCCGTCGATAATTATTGCCATTTTTTTCTTTCTATTATAATTATTTCTTTCAATTATTATCTATTTCTTTAAATTAAAATCTATATGATACACCAGCAGTAAATATGCTGAATTTACTTATATTATAATCTACAAAGATATTGAATTTTCCTAAAATCACATTCGCTCCAACAATGAATTTATGATTTTCATCGTGCAATTTCACCAATGAAGTCTGGGGGTGTAAATCGCCAGGGAACTGCGGAGGGCGCGCCTCGTAGATGGGCCAACCCGTCGCTGGATCAATAATCGGCTTGCCTTTGCTATCTAATTTCTCAGTTACCATGCCTAACTTAATTTGCAATTCCCAAGGAATTGTATATTTGTAATTCGCATTGATATTAATCATTTCGTATGAATATGCTGCATACATTTCAAAATACTTACAAAATCGTTTTGAGAATTGTAGATTGAAATCAAACATTTGCGCTTTTGCGTCAAGCTCAGCATTTGTTACTCCAACTTTATTCTCGAGATATGTGCCTTGATATACAAATTGAGCAGCGAGGTCAAATGGTGTTTCTCCCATTGATCGCAAGCTGTCATATTCATCGGGAGAAAGCTCGGCATATCTTTTATAATCGGTGAAATATTGAGAAATACTGTGCTTTAATCCAATTCCCCAGAATGCAAATTTCCCGATATTCTCGCCCATATCAACAGGCGGAATAAATCTCACCAAGGCTTCTGTGCCAAATAATGAGCCTATTTCCACTTGCGGAATAGCTGCAAAAAACTTGGTCATATTGAGTCCGGGTGGAAGATTAAAAGTTTCTGGAAATTGACCTATATACTTTGCGAGAGTATCTTTCATCGCAGCGGGGAGAAGCGCATACGCCGGATGCTCACGCATTGCTTTCATTAATGAGTCGTGGGGCAGGTTTATAGCTGCCTTTTCATTGCCGAGTATTGTTGTAGAAGTCTTCGGAAGGGTTACGTATTTCTTGTTAATTGCATCGGTTATAATTGTTTTGAAAGCATAATATGCCAAACCGATAGTATCTTTGATAAGATATTTATTTTTTGTAATATCTATAATTTCTATAAATTCTCCCATTTTGCCTAAATTAAAGTTTTCCAAGGGAAGAGTAGGATTATAGGTCTTATAATCTTCTGGGACGAAGCCCAGCATTGTATTCACGCTTACCTTAAAGTATGGCTTGCGAACTTGCCTTGGCACGTATGCCGAATTAAAGAAACGGGAATTAGATGTAGCGTTCATGCTTTGCACCATTGGTTTCAAAAATGGCGCGCCATTCGTCTCGAAGATGTCTTTGCTAAACATTCGGACGAGGGTAATGGTATTAGAATCTGTCTTCGAGAAAGCTACAGAATTGCTAACAAATAAGCTAACTATCAATAATATTATTGACTTAGTGGTGATTTTCATAAATTGTATTTATATATTTTAGAATATTTTCTTGATAAGTAAATAAAATGGAACTGCGAGGAAAGCAATAATTACGAGCATTCCAACATTCCATAATATGCTCATCGCAAACATTGCGAGCTTCAGGACTATAAATGCTGCAATAATAGCAAGAATAGCATAAATAATATTCTTTAACATAGTTTTTTCCTTATTATTATAAGAACAAAGCCGATTACAATAATGTTAATCGGCTTTGTGATGATTTTATTTTATTTTACTGCTATTTTTTTATTATTAGCGGCATTGAATAATTCTTTCCATCTGCAGTTGCACTAATAATATAGTATCCATTAGACAGATTGTTGATGTCTAATTTTACTTTTTCAGTGCCAAGGAAGCTTGTGTTTGAGAATACATTCTCGAGGATTCTTCCAGCTGCATCAATGATTTTTACGTCAAGGTTAACTGCTGTGTTTGCAACACTTAGCAATACGTATCCATCGTTAGTAACAGGGTTTGGAAGAGTTCTCATAGAGAAGTTACCATCGTTAATTGGATCATTTACTCTTGAATCATCAATAGCTTTTCCTTTAACTGCGATCTCAACCTTAGTATTTTTTGGATCGTTTGTAGTTAGTTCTATTGTTGCGGAATAATCGCCTGCTTCAATTGGCATAAAGCTGATAGATAATTTATCAGCGTCATCTGGAATAATAGTAAGAGGCAATAGATTCATCTCTGCTACTTCGAAAACGCCTTTAGTATCACCTTTTGTAGTAATGCTTGTAATTTGAAGATTTGCGCTACCAGTATTTTTTAGACTTACTTCTGCTTTTTTCGTAGTTTTAATAAGAGTTGGCTCAAAGGCAACAGATTTTGTTCCGAGAGTTAAAATTGGCACTGCAACTACTCCTACGCCTTCGCCAGTCAAAGTAAAGTATTTATTATTACTTAAATGAGCATTTGATTCAAATTCTAAGGAAGCAGCGAACTCTAATTTCTTCGTTGGGTGGAAGGTGATAGGAATTTCAAATTGCTGACCTGTTTCTATACTTAATGGTAAAGAAGGGAGAGTGGCAGAGAAGTTTTGCGTATCATCTAAAATTATTTTTGTGATAGTAAGAGTCTTTTTACCAGGGTTTGAAAATACAACTTTTCCTTCTTTAGTTTCACCTACTTTTACTTCACCAAATTTTAAGATCTCTACATCATTCTCGAATGTTAGCTTAGCTTCTTCAGATACATCATCCATTAACCAATCATATATGCTTGTAAGCATAATATTTCTTGAGTTTTCGTCATCTACTGTATTTATTCCAAATGCGAGGTAAACTAATTTTCCTGCAGCAAATTCTTTTCTGACACCAGCGTATTTAGTTGGGTTTTTGTCATAACAATAGATAGGTTTAGTAATTGTTTCTGCTGGATCCAATTCTATTACTTCAGTGAACCAAGAAAAACGATCATTGCTTGTGCTTAGAGAAATAGTTTGGATGCTTTGTCCGACAAGATCGCTTGAAATACCTGCGATTTTGAAGGAGTAGCGAGCAGTAGGATTATCATTTGCATCAGCTGTAAACCACGCCTGACGCGAAATATGCTTGATATTTAAATCTGTTTTAAGCATTGTTTTCCAACTTGGAGAAACTGTAAGCTGTGGATTTGATTCGTATGCGAACGAGAATCCTAATTCAACCCCCATAAGCACTCTTTTATTGGCGTTCAGCATTTGAGTAACCTGTTGCTTAATAACAGCAGAGTTAGCAAAATCTTGATATGAAGAAAAATCAGAGAAGAATGCAGCTGTCTTCATATCGCTTGCTGGGAAGTATTTATATAGATCTGGGTCTCCTTGAGGCACAGAGACTACGTCCTTTTTGAAGTCTTTGTATTGATTCAAGAAACCTTTAGTAATTTCTCCAGCTGTATGCCCTTCGGATACTTTAGGTCTGAAATAATAAATGGCGTGTTTTGCGTCTTTTGTCATCGCGCTATACATGAATGGAGCGCTTTGATCTAAAGCCTCTGGCTCGCGAACAGCTCTGAACACTATTCTTGAATAATTTGCTTGATCATCTACTTTGATTGTAGCTGTAAATTCTTCTGTTTGTCCCGGTTGGAGAGTTACAGATGGCTTATCAAGGCTAATGTTAAATTCATTAGGGTTTGCTAATACTGAAGATGCTTTATCAATGTCAATTTTGAATGTAGCAGCAATAGCACTTTCGTTCTTTACTTTGAACTTTCTCTTATAAGTGGTGTTTCTCTCAATTTTCTCGTGATGAATGTTTTCAACGCTTGTTATTGTAGTTTTAGTCATTCTGTCATTTAGGTTTGTTCCCGCTTGAAGCACTTCTTTGTTCGAGTCATCTTGAAGGAAAGCTACTAAATATAAGTCATTATAATCATAATCTTTTTTCGGGATAGAAAAATTATAAGTTTCTTCAGCATTCGCATTGAGAATCACAGGAGTTCCTTCTGCATTTGGAGCCATATCGCGAACTACCCAATAGTGTTCTTTTTCTCCATTTGATCCTGCAAATTCAACTTTCCATTCTACCAATGCTACTCTTAATTTCTTATCGTTAATAGCGACGTTAGTTTTGAGCTTTACTGAAGCATTTACATTGTTTCCGGATTCTGTTTGCGATACAGTAATTAAGTAAGGGGAGCGTTGTGGAGTCTTAATTGGATCAGAGATGATATTTTGATTATCCTGACCAAACTGCACTCCATTAATGAGTAGTGTAGGGACACCAGAAATGTTATAGTAAGTTCTTGCGCGTGCATTGTTATTGTCAGCATTTGCATCATACATTGGTTCTGG
>CAZGXC010000002.1:26468-51980 GCA_964529535.1 uncultured Hyphomicrobiales bacterium
TTTATCGGAATAAAAACAGTATCATATTTCCAATAAAACGCATCTGCTTGGGGCCAGAAGCTCGCACAAGGTCCGCAGTTTGCACCGGTAAAACCTTCATATAGAGCTTTTCTCGGATAATCCTCGCTCCGAAGATTGTTTGTGCTGAATAACAAGCCAATCAACAATAATAGGCTTGCATATTTTGTAATTTTCGTCATTTTTATAACCTCTTTGTTATGTTATTAATAAAATTTTATTTCTTTAAAAATGTCCCAGTTTCCGACTGAGTATATATCGGCGTATTTGTGGGATCTAAATATTTCAGATTGTCGAATAATGCTTTATCTTTATGACCATTAAATAATGTAGCTATTTCATTTGCTTTTGTCTCAAAGAAAATAGTTAGCAAATGATTTTGTAGCATTAGTTTATTTCTTCTATAATTCGCAATATCAGAGAGGATTTTGCTTAATTCCAGTAGTGCTTCTTCGCGATGGAAGGCGATTTTATCCAATCCATTGACGTAATATGCGAAAATTAAGCGACGCACCTCTGCCATTCTCATATCAAGAATTTCATTGACTAAATTATACTTATTGAAAATAGCAGCATCTTTGCGAGTTTCAAATCCCACTGCATCGGCATTGGAGGCAGTAACTGCGAGGTTGCGTGCCTTCTCGAAAGCGCGAGTGCCGCCAGCCGCCTGATATGTATCCATATCAAAGCCAATGATCATAAGCATAAAGTAATTAAGCATAGTGGATAGCTCGTCATAACGCATTAAATTAAGCGAAAGATTTGCCCCATTATTATACTCGAATTGCCATTCTTTTTCGTAGAACTGAATAGTTGTGGAATATGATACTTCATCGGCTGGACCGTCCAAAAGCCTACGTGATGCCATTAGCACCTTTGCATTGTATCTGTTTTTGCCAGCTGCTGATAAGATGATATTCATTTCCACGGGGATGGGGTCGCCCTCCCAATCTTCATCAAGAAAACGCTGAGTATTAATATACCTCTCCACGTCAGTCTTGAAGTTATTAAGCCCGACTCTATTATCAAAGTTTATTTGTTCCATATTCACATTAATATTTACTTTGATTTCTTGTGCGGAGGCAATTATTCCAGATGAAATAAAAGCGACAGCAAATAATATTGTAAATATGAATGTTTTAATTTTGTAAATTCTCATTCTTTTACCTATTTTTGACGTTTGAAATTTACTAACTATAAAATTAAGGTTTTTTTCTTAAAATTCCAATTATTTTTGAATAATATGCGTAAATTAATAACTTTCGTTGTTATATTGTATACAGTTATAAATGTAAATAGTTACTCTCAACTATCAAATAACCATAAGGTTTTTGCTGCTCGCACCGAATTATACGAATACAATGGGCTTAATGCTTTGCTTAGCGCGGATTCTTCCTTTTCCTTCTGTTTATCGACGAATGCACGCCCATTTTCCAATCTGAACCTTTATTCTGGCGGTATCAATGCCCGCAGCCCTTTGTTTTACGATAGAATTAACATCGCGATGGATTTTCGTGGCGACTTTTCCCCTTTGTTCAGCAATTATGCCGTAGCCATCGGAGTAATTTCTAAGATTACGGATAATTACAATTTAGCTCTGCACTACACTTATGATAATTATCGCATCAAGAATTTGAATAATAATAGTAAAGCAAGTGTTATATTCGCTAATTCATTAAATTTCAATAGATTAAACATCAATTTAGATCTGCAAATCGGCAATACTTTTGATAATCAAGCATATTCATTTCAGAATTTTTATGGTATTATTGGCTATAAATTTTCGGAGAATTATTTGCTCGATCTGGTTTATGCCTATAATTCTTACTTTAAGAACAGTTTTGGAATATCTAACAAATTAATTATCAATGAGTTAATTCATTTGCAAATAGCCTATTACGCAAATCCAAATTGCTTTTCTGCAGGTGCATTATTGAATCTAAATCGAATGTGGAACATCGCACTAAAATTAAATAAAAGCGAATATCTGCCATTCCAATATACTTTTCAGACAGGATTGAGGTTATGATGTTTGTGAACAAAACAAGATTCCTATTTCCAATATTCTTCATCTTCTTGCTAAGTATTAATTTGCAGTGCCAAGAAGACGAATTAAGCAATCTCTTGATGAATATGGATTTAAGCGAAGATGCGTCGAGAATATTAATCGAGGAAATTGAATATTACAAGGTAAATAAAATATCATTGCTGAAAGCAAATAGACATACTTTGGCGGAGCTACCACTCTTCAACGCGGAAATCGCCAGAGAAATAGCAGAATACCTGCGCAAAAAATCAAAGAATGCTAACAACGGTATAAATAAGATTAGCATTGATGATATTTGCGCCGAACTCGAACTAAGCGAAATTGAATCATACATCCTAAAAAATTGCACGTATTTTGAAGAAATTAATACTAAAAAGGACAAAGTAAATTCATATTATTTCAGGGCTTTAGCAGACTTCCCATTGCAAAGAAACAAGGGGATAGCTTGGGGGAAATATCTTGGTTCAAATTTCGCCAGCTCTAACAAAATGCTGATTTCCATTGATGATTACCGCTTCGGTATCTATCTCGATAAAGATGTTGGCGAGGAGAAGCTCAATGATTTCTATTCATTTTTTGCGAAGAAAAGCTTTGGCAATCATAAAATATTAATTGGTAATTTTAAGCAAATGGCATCGCTTGGACTTCTTTTTGGTCCGAGCATGTCCCTATCGAAATATTATTCGATTACTGCAATGAATGAAGGGATTGATAGGTATAGCAAAGCAGATCTAAGTTCTTACAATATAAAGACATTTCGCGGAATTTCATATAATTATAATGCTGAGCTTTTTTCAGATTTCGGAATAAATCTCTCCATATTTTATTCTAATCAAAACAGAAGTGCCAGTCTTGATACATTGGATAGAATTACTTCACTTTATTCTACAAATCTTTTCAGAACTCCGAGCGAAATCGCCAAAAAGGATAATACTACGGAGAATACTATTGGTGCGGGTTTAGGCGTTTCCGGCAAGCAATTTAGCCTACAATATTCTGCTTTTTCCCTTCGGTATGACCGTGATTATATTTCTAATAAAATTGCTATTCCACTCAAATCCGGAATGTTCGCTCATTCGCTTGGATTAAATTTCAATTTCGCCAATGTTAATTCAATCAGCGAAATAGCTTTATATCAAGCAAATATCGCGCTTCAATCTAATGTGATAATCAATTTTGATGATGACAATGCCAAACTTGGTTTTCGATATTATTCGCCGGATTATTATTCCCCATTCGGCACCAATCTGTATAATGGCACAAGCCCCAGCAATGAACTTGGCTTTTCTGCGGGCTATTCCCGCTTAGTTTCTAATCAATATCGCATATCGCTTGCGACGGATTATTACGAGACTTTGCGACGCGGTTACTTTAATTATATGCCAATTAATGGAATTGATTTCGAAATTCGAAACGAATTTTATTTCTCTCAATTTAGCCGATTGAATTTACTTCTTAAATACGCCAATCAAGATGTGCAAATCAATGCGACTGATACTAATAATCGCGAAGTAAGCAGCTTTGATAAAAAGAAAAGTATTCGAGCAAAGACGGCTTACAGCATAAAATTTGAGAATAATATTATTCTAACAGCTCGAGCGGAGTTAAGCTATAACTTACCATATTATAATAACATTAGTAGGCTTGGGTATTTGTTCGGTGGGGATATTAATTATAATCCTATGGAGTCTCTCAATTTGCAATTTTCTGGAGCTTATTATAATACTGATGATTTCAGCTCCAGCGTTTATTATTACAATGCTTTTTATAATTACAGCGGAAGCATCAAGGCTTTGTTTAGCAGAGGGATATTCGGGAAAGCCAATATTCGCTATTCTATTGGACGTAATATTAAATTATCCACCCAATATTGGATTAACAATAAACTTGATGAAACTGTTATCGGTAGTGGGGACAACAGAATAAATGCCGCATTCGAGCATTATTGTAGGTTGGCAATGGAATTTGCCTTTTAATTATTGTTAATAAGAATAGAATAGATATTTATAATGGATTTTCGTAGCGACGGAGGAAATCCAGCACGATTGGGCTTGATGATTCTTTTAATTCATACTTTGTTCCCTCGAATTGAATCTTCCCATTGTCCAGCATAATAATATGATCGGCGATATTATAAACGGAAAAAAGATCATGCGTGATGACTATCGAAGTGAAGTTCATTTTTTGCTGAAGCTCGGCGATTAAATTATCAATTTGCTCACTCGTTACGGGGTCTAAACCAGTGGTCGGCTCGTCATAAAAGATATATTGGGGTTGCCCGACGAGTGCTCGGGCAACTCCAACTCTTTTCTTCATTCCTCCCGATAGGTCGGAAGGTTTTTTATTTTTTAGGATATTCCATTCTTTTTGATAATGGGCGGTGTCTTTCTCGGAATAATCTGGCAGTAAGCCAACAGCCGAAAGCGTTTTATTTGCTTGAGTTAATAGGTATTCATTCTCTCTTCTTCCGGCTTCGTATTCGCCGATGATTACATTTTCAAAGACATTCATAGAATCGAAGAGGGCAGCGCCTTGGAATACAAAGCCTACTTTCCTGCGCATAGCAAAGATTTCTTTTCTGCTCATTTGATTTACTATTTGCCCATCAATCTCGATAGATCCTGCATCAATAGATAGCAATCCTACAATTAGCTTCAGCAGGACGCTTTTGCCGGTGCCGGATTTTCCGATAACGCAATGCGTCATGCCATCATCGAGTTTTGTCGAGATGCCATTTAATATTACTTTATCGTCAAAAGCCTTGTGCACATCTTTGATTGTTATCATATTTCTGCTAAATTTCTATATCTGCAAAATTGGAAAATGAATAAGCTGAATATAGTTAATCTACATATATTCTTGGGACTCTCGGGGCTATCAGCGTCGTTACTTCATAAGAAATTGTGCCAATTGATTCAGCAATGTCATCGGCACTAATTGATTGAGTTTCCGAGCTTCCGATTAGAATGACTTCATCGCCAATTTTCAATTCATCATCGCCAAGATTCACCATCAGCTCGTCCATACAAATTGCTCCAACGATTGGATATAATTTATCATTTATTATACATTGGGCTTTGCCGGTGAGCAATCGGGAATATCCATCTCCGTATCCGACTGGAACAGTTGCTATATTCGTATCCCTATCGGCAATGAATCGTCTGCTATAGCTGACGGAATCGCCCTTGTTAATCCTACGAATGAGCGAGATATTGGATTTTAGAGTTAGGACGGGTTTGACGGGGAACTTATATGCAATTTGCGTATCCGGAGGATAGCCATATAATGCTATACCGAAGCGAACAGCATTAAAGTGAGCTTCAGGAAAATTAATGACACTTGCTGAAGAGGCTGTATGGATAATATTAAAATTAATGCCATTATCTTTGAGCGTAAAAATTGCCTTGTTGAATGATTCTAATTGATATTGCGTAAAGAATGGGTCGAGCGATGCCGACGCAAAGTGCGCGCAAATTCCCTCATAGAAAATATTAGTGAGCGAGATAGTCTGCGAGACAAAATCCAGAGCATCTTCGCAAGCAATGCCATCTCTGCTCATTCCGGTATCAATGAAGAGGTGAACTTTGATTACTTTGTTATTCGCTTTCGCTACTTGATTAAGGGTTTCGAGGAATTTCACCGTCGAAACAGCGGGCTGAAGATCATATTCCACAATATCGGGAATATCCTCTTCAGCCTGCTGCACAAGTATTACGATTGGTTCTTTTAATCCAGCTTTGCGAAGGATTACGGCTTCTTCGGTATATGCTACACCGAGGGCGTAAATCCCCTGCTGGGATAATATTTTAGAGATTTCTACGGCGCCATGCCCGTAAGCATTAGCCTTTACGATAGCTATATGCTTGTTTACTTTTGTTTGCGATTTAATAAAATTTAAGTTATTAATTAAATCAGTCTTATTAATTATTACTTGTGTTTTTCGCATTGGAGTTTGATTATATTAACAATTTTCCTTTTTCCATCACCATTGTGTCGTCAAAGTAGACAGTTGGTTTTGTTACTATTGCGTCAATGTGGACGGGAACGTCGACGTTTCCACCCATAGATTTATTATTTCCGAAAGCAATATGAATCGTCCCGAGGACTTTCTCATCTTCGAGAATTAGCCCGATTATCTCTGCTTTATAATTCGTGCCGAATCCAAATTCCGCAACAGAGAAGGCTTCTTTCCCTACTTTCGATAGTGTATCGTTTAGCTTCGTAGCTTCTTCGCCACCTGTGATGCTAACGGCATATCCATCTTTAATATCAATTGTAACGAGTTCATTTACCTTCCCGATACCAGCGATTGAGCCATCGACAACGAGTTTGCCATTAGAATGTCCCTCTAATGGTGCGAGATATACCTCGCCCGATGGGAGGTTGCCGCCCATACCTTTTTCTCGCAGAACGCCCGTGCTGGAAATTACCTTGCGTCCAACTCTGGACATAGTTAGGTCTGTGCCAAGCTCTGAAGTAACTCTGATAGTTGAGGATTTATCGAGTATATTATGGACTTTCGCCGAGGTTTCGATAATCTCATTATAATCCGCTGAGAGACATCTCTCAAGAATTTCTTTTGTGATGCCCGGCATAGTGCCAACTCTAACGCCCAAATTGCATGCTTCGATGCGCGCTTTGGTATGAGTTAGTGATTTTGATGTTGGACATACCACAACATCAACGGATTTCATCAAATCAGCTATTTGCTTTGGTGGTTCCTGCCCATTTATTTCGCGAGCTTTCATTTCAACGAAGAGAGCTTCGCTGCAAAGAGTTTTTCCAGCTTCAAATAATTCCAAACCAATTTCTCTTTTATATTCATCTGCAATTACGAGCAGAGTTTCATCTTTTTTTAGTCCCATATAATCTCTTAATGCTTTGATATATGAGCTGTTGCTTTCTTGTTCCATATTTTTTCCTTATATTTTTTGTATGATTTTACATTTTTCGATACTCTAAATTAAACCTAAAAACAGAAAAAACCAAATTACTTTCAATAAAAAATTAAGTATTTTGCAATAATTACCGATATAATAAGTTGAATTTGTATAAATAATTTGAGTGTATTCTCGTGTATGGTTATACAACTTATTATTTTCAAGATAATTAAACTGATATTTATAATTTAAATTGTAGAGAAAATATGGCAGGCAACGGCAATAATCCAGTGAATTCAGAGACACAAGAAATGTTAAGTAGTTTTGTATCGGAGGCATTTGACTCTTTAGATACGAATGAACCGATAGTCGAGTTCTTACGCGAATCGGATAATTCCGATAGAGTAAATGCGATTTTCAGGGTGTTTCACACACTAAAAGGTTTATCTGGTTTCTTTGAAATGAGAATAATTAATAAAGTAACTCACGAAGCGGAAACTTTATTAGATATTATCAGGAAGCAAAATGTCCCCCAGACTGAAGATACTATCACGGTTATCTATCAAACTTTTGACTTCTTAAGAGACTTACTCCAGCGCGTCAATACAGATCATACTGATCTCAGCGGTGCAGAGGAAGCCGAGGATATGATAGTTATTATTAAAGATGCTATCGAAAGAGTGCAGAATCCGAATCCAGATTTGAGCCAATACATGGAGGCTACCGAGGCACCAGCACCAGTGGCACCTGCTCCCGCTCCGGAAGTGGAAATGCCTGTTGTTATGCCGCTTGTGGCAGAGACTCCAGCTCCTCCACCAGTTGAGCCTGTCGCTTCTGCGCAAGCACCTGCTGAAGAGGATGACAGCCCAGCTATCGAAGTTGGCGGACTAATCTCTGATGAGATGCTTGACCAATATTTAACAAGTGCGAATGACTTGCTCGAAACAATTGAGAAAAACTTAGTCGATTTGGATAAAGATCCAAAGAACACCGCATTGATTGTCGAAACTTTTGGCGCGGTTCATAGCTTGAAGGGCAACTCAGGATTTATGAGCTTTAGCGAAATCGAAGAAATTGGAATGGAGATGGAAACTATTTTAGATTGCGTCCGAACTAATGCTTTGGACTTAGACTCAAATATAGTTACTATCCTATTAAGTAATACTGAAGTTATTCATAAAAGATTGGATACTATTGGGAAATCAGATAAGGCAGAAAAGGCACCAGCTCCTGCTCCTGCACCAGCTCCGGCACCTGCCCCTGCACCTGCCCCTGCACCAGCTCCTGCCCCTGCACCTGCCCCAGCACCAGCTCCGGCACCGGCACCAGCTCCGGCACCAGCTCCTGCTCCTGCTCCTGCTCCTGCACCAGCTCCTGCTCCGGCACCAGCTCCTGCTAAACCTGCTGCAGCACCGTCTAAGCCTTCAACTCCATCTACTCCAATGACTTATCAACAAAAGAAAGATATTAGAGTTGATACAGTAAAGATAGATAAACTCTTTGCCTTAGTGGGTGAGCTTATTACTATTGAGTCGATGGTTACTAATAGCCCAGATTTAGCAGGATTAGAGCTTTCTACTTTTAGCAAATCTGCTAATATGCTAAATAAGATTTGCCGCGAATTGCAAGAAACAGCAATGTCCATCCGAATGATGCCTCTCGAGGGTTCTTTCAATAAAATGAAAAGATTGGTAAGAGACGTATCGCTAAAGATGAATAAGAAAGTGGAACTAACTGTTTATGGTCAGCAGACCGAAATGGATAAAAACGTAATCGACGAGATAGCCGATCCTTTGATGCACATTATGAGAAATTCAGTTGATCACGGCGTGGAAACTCCAGAAGAGAGAATCCGCAAAGGCAAACCTGAAGTCGGTAATGTAATCCTCGGCGCTCGATACGAAGGAAATGAAATTTTAATAAGCGTGGAAGATGATGGAAATGGTATAGATAGAGACAAAGTCCTTAAAAAAGCAGAGGAAAAAGGCTTGCTCAAGATGCCACCAGAGCTTATCCCCGATAAAGATGTGTTCGCTATGATATTTGAGCCAGGCTTCTCCACAGCAAAGGAAGTAACTGATATTTCTGGGCGTGGCGTCGGAATGGACGTAGTGAGAAAGAATATAGAAAAATTAAGAGGCAGTATAGACGTAGCATCAGTATATGGAAAAGGCTCGAAGGTAACTCTCCGCATTCCTCTTACGCTTGCTATAATGGAATCTATGGTGATCCGTATCGGCGATTCTCTCTATGCTTTGCCTATTTTGGCACTTAGAGAATCCATCAGACCAAGTGCTGATATGATTAATATCACAATGGACGGATTGGAAGTAGTGAAAGTCCGCCAAGAAGTATTGCCTATCATTAGATTGCACGAAGAATTCCAGATTGAGAATGCTTTGACTAACCTAACTGAAGGTATATTGCTAATAATAGAATCAAAAGAAAGAAAAGTATGCTTATTCGCTGATGATATAGTTGGTCAGCAGCAAGCAGTAGTCAAAGGCTTCTCCTCATATATCGGTAAAGTCCCGGGAATTACTGGATGTATGGTAACGAGCGATAGCAGCATCGGATTGATTCTTGATATCGAAGGGCTAATAGATATGGCTCAAAATAGTGATGTAAATAAAACAAAGGAAAAATAAAATGGCAGAATTAGAAGAAAATGTAGAATTAATGGAAGATTATCTGGACGAGGATACCCAGAAAGACAGATACTTATCTTTTATAATAGATGATGAAGAATATGCTATCGAGATAAAACACGTTATTGAAATCGTTGGCATTCAAAAAATTACGAGAGTCCCAAATATTAAACCTTTTATTAAGGGAATTATTAGCTTGCGTGGCACTATCACGCCCGTTGTTGATGTGCGCGCCCGCTTTTCATTGCCTCCTATTCCTTATGATGATAGAACTTGTATCATTATAGTTACTCTCGGAACTTCCGAGATTGGGCTAATAGTAGACGAAGTGCAGGAAGTAATAAGTATTCCAGAAGATAATATTTCTAATTCCCCTCAAACTACCAAGGGCAATCACGGAAGATTTATTTCTGGTATAGGCAAAGTAGGAAATGCTATTAAAATTTTGCTTAACATTGATAAACTACTTTATGATGATGAAGATATTATGCAAACTACAGAAGAAAATTTCCAATAACAATTTAAAAGATATTAGCAATAAATAATAATGACAAGTAAGCAAAAACTATGGCTATAAATAATAATAATATCAACTTTAATGAAATATATTCGCAAAATTGGATTGAAATTTCGGATAAAGAATTTAAAGCAATTAGGGATTTAGTATACAACAATATTGGGATTACTTTATCTGACGAAAAGAGAAATCTGGTAAAAGGAAGATTACAAAAAATCCTACGCGCCAGACAATTCTCTTCTTTTAATGAATATTATAATTATATTTTAAATGATAAAACGGGAGAAGCATTAAGCGAATTAGCAAATTCCATCTCCACTAATCATACTTTCTTTTATAGAGAAAAAGACCATTTTGAATATTTCCTGAAAACTGCCTTGCCAGAGTTAGTAGATATTTGTAAATCTCAAGGAACTAAAGATCTACGCATTTGGAGCGCTGGATGTTCAAGTGGCGAAGAACCTTATAATCTGATGATGCTGATGCTGGAATATTTCGGAAATGATTATAAAAATTGGACGGCAGGAGTGTTAGCCACGGATATTTCCGAAAAGGCTCTTACTACTGCGAGGAATGGAGTGTACTCCGCTGATAGAATTAGCAATCTGCCACCAGATTACAAACGTAAATACTTGAAAAAATTGAGTAATGACGAGTTCGAAGTCATTGATTTGCTCAAAAAAGAAGTAATCTATAGAAGATTCAACCTAATGAATCCAGTGTTTACTTTTAAAAAGAAATTCCATACGATTTTCTGCAGAAACGTTATGATTTATTTCGACGAGCAAACTAGAATTACCTTGGTAAACAAATTTTATGACTTGCTCGTCCCTGGTGGATATCTATTTATTGGGCATTCTGAGACTTTGAAGAGAGATACTCATAACTTCGAATATGTAATGCCCGCCTTATATAGAAAAGTATAGTAATATTATAGGACATCGAGAGGAATATGAAAAAAATAAGAGTATTGATAATTGATGATTCGGCTTTGGTAAGAGATATTTTACAAAAAGGGCTATCAGCAGACCCAGGATTGGAAGTAGTGGGGACTGCACCTGACGTATACGTCGGCAGAAATATGATTGTTGAGTTAAGACCAGACGTCCTGACACTTGATATAGAAATGCCGAAAATGGATGGAATTGAATTTCTTCGCAGGTTGATGCCACAATATCCTATTCCGGTAGTAGTCGTTTCGTCGCTTACCCAAAGAGGTAAAGAAATAACTATGCAAGCCCTTGAAGCAGGTGCCGTCGACTTCGTGCCGAAGCCAACAGCAGATATTGCAAGAGGTTTGTCCGATATGATGCTGGAGCTCCGAACAAAGATTAAAATTTCGTCTAATGCGAACGTTGCTCATTGGAAAAATAAGCGTTTTGAATCAAATGCTTCGAATAAGTATTTTGCAAATAAAGCACTATCGGAATCAACTGATAAAGTTATAGCGATTGGTGCCTCCACTGGTGGCACTGAAGCAATTAAAAAGGTAATCACAGACTTGCCGCCATCCAGCCCAGGAATCGTAATTGTCCAGCACATGCCGCCAGGATTTACCAAGACTTTTGCGGAACGCCTGAATGAGACGATTATGATGCAGGTAAAAGAAGCTGAGCATGGAGATAGAATTGTAACCGGTAGAGTATTAATCGCCCCGGGAGACTTCCACATGAGAGTCGTCAGGCGAGGCGGTCAATATCTCGTTGAATTAGACCAACAAGAAAAAGTAAGTGGGCACAGACCATCAGTCGATGTTTTATTTAATTCTGTTGCTCAGCACGTCGGTAGCAATGCCTATGGAGTAATACTCACGGGTATGGGCTCAGACGGAGCAAAGGGACTAAAAGCAATGCGCGATGCGGGAGCAAAGACTATTGGGCAGGACGAACTCTCCTGCGTGGTATATGGAATGCCAAAAGTTGCTTATGAAATGGGTGGCGTTCAGAGACAAATACGCCTCGATAAGATGACTCAAGAAATCATCAATCTTTATTCTAAAGACAGAGTATAGTCATTGTTTTGGTATTTTAGTGTAGTTTTTCAAAATCATTAATTAATAGTATAGAAATAAAGATAAAATATGAGATTATTAATAGTAGAAGACCATTTGATTACTTCACAATTAATGAAAGGGATACTTAGTGAGTATGGTGAATGCGAAGTAGCCTACAATGGCAAAGAAGCTGTGGAAGTTTTCAAAAAGAATATGATGACTGAAGGCAAATTATTCGATGTTATTTTCCTAGATATTCTTATGCCAGAAATGGACGGACACCAAGCGTTAGAGCAAATTAGGCAAATTGAATCGGACTACGGTATTGAAGGACTGCAGTGCGTAAAAATAATAATGACCACTGCGAAAGATGACAAAGAAACTATTATCAACTCATTCAAATACCAATGCGATGGCTATGTGGTAAAACCAATCAGCAAAGAAATCATTAAAAATAAATTAGTTGAATTGAAAGTAATATAAAGTATTAATAAATACTTGTATTCAATTATAAATTCTAGAACTATCCACTTATTATTGGTGGATAGTTCTTTTTTTTTGCCAATTTGAAAATGAAATAATAATATTTATTCATTGAAACCGTTTTGAATATGAGGAATAATAGACATAATGGAATACTCATGAATAAATCACAATACACTCACATTCTATTTGACCTCGACGGCACTCTTAGCGATCCGCTCGAGGGCTTGGCAAATTCAATAATCTACTCTTGCGAGAAATTTGGGATTAGCGATTATAGCGCAGATGAATTTCGCTCTTTTATCGGACCGCCTCTGCATATTTCATACAAGAATAGATTTAATCTAAGCGATGAAGATGCTGCCCGCATTGTTCGCTATTATCGCGAATATTATGAAGATAAAGGTAAGTTCGAGAATGTTCTTTACGATGGAATAACAGAACTATTAGCTGATTTAAAAGCAGCCGGTTGCACCTTGGCAGTATCTACCTCTAAGCCCACTCATTTCTCGGCTCAGATATTGGAGCATTTCAATATTGCTCAATATTTCGATGTCTTGGTTGGGAGCAATTTAGATAATACAATGAGCGATAAAAGCGACATAATTGCCGAGACTTTGCGACGATTATCGCCAGCTTCCTTAGATACTTGCATAATGATTGGCGATAGGAAGTTCGATGTAATCGGGGCGCACAAAAACGGCATAAAGTGCATTGGAGTGCTTTATGGATATGGATCACGAGAGGAGTTAACGGAAAATTCCGCGGATCAGATAGCAAATGATGTGCAATCCCTGCGGAATTTAATTTTACGAAGTTCGTAGCGCGTACGGGAATTGAACCCGTGTTTGAGCCTTGAGAGAGCCCTGTCCTAGCCTCTAGACGAACGCGCCATAGATAAACTTCTTTTCAAACAATATAAGGACTACAAAAATACGGATTTTTTTCCGATTACAAAAATTATTTTTAAAATAATCGGATAAATATTTATTGATGACTAGTAACGAGGGCGAGTATTATATTCCCAAGTATTACTTATCAAACAAAAGCATATTAAATTCGTCTTTTGTAGCAGATTTAGCAATATTTGCTTAAAACTTTCGAGAAAAATTGTTATATTTGTTGTTTTAAGAATTGTTATAATAGCATTCAGATTTAGCATTCAGATTTTATAAATACGAAATATTAAAAAATTAAATTAGATAGAGATATGAGCGAGAAATTATATTCCGAAATTGAAGTAAATGAAACAACCGCAAAAGAAGTCGGTTTGACTGCGAAAGAATACCAAACAATATTAGAGATGTTGGGGCGCACCCCAACCTATACTGAATTGGGTATGTATGGCGTGCTTTGGAGCGAGCATTGCTCCTATAAGAACTCCATTAAGCAACTGAAAACTCTCCCGCGTTCAGGTGGCAAACTCCTCGTGGATGCCGGCGAAGAAAACGCAGGCTTAATTGACATAGGCGACGGTTACGCAATTTGCTTTAAAATAGAGAGCCACAATCACCCTTCAGCGATTGAACCCTTCGAGGGTGCCGCTACAGGCGTTGGTGGTATTCTTCGCGATATTTTTTCAATGGGTGCGCGCCCGATAGCTGCTCTTAATTCGCTTCGTTTTGGTGAATTGGACAGCGAGAGAATTAAATTCCTCCTTCGTGGCGTGGTCAATGGTATCAGCCATTATGGCAATTCATTTGGCGTGCCTACCATCGCTGGCGAAATTTATTTCGATGATTGCTATTATGATAACCCCCTCGTCAATGCAATGGCTGTGGGTATTGTAAAAACTGATGAGACAGCATCTGCTGCTGCCAAAGGTCCCGGCAACCCCGTAATGATTGTTGGCTCAAGCACTGGCAGAGATGGTATCCATGGAGCATCGCTTTTAGCTTCTCGTGAATTTGATGAGCAAACTGAAGATATGCGCCCAACAGTGCAGGTGGGCGATCCTTTCGCAGAGAAGATGCTACTTGAAGTAACATTAGAGCTTATTAAAAGCGGAGTAGTCGTCGGTGTGCAAGACATGGGCGCAGCTGGAATCAGCTGTTCTACTTCCGAGATGAGTGCCCGCACAGATGTTGGAATGAAGGTAGATTTAGACAAAGTTCCTCTTCGCGAAGAAGGGATGAGCGCATACGAAATCCTACTCTCTGAATCGCAGGAGCGTATGCTCTTCATCATTGATAGAGATAAAGTCGATACAGCGATGAATATCTGCAAGAAGTGGGATGTGCCAATGGTTCAAATTGGTGAAGTAATCGAGGGCGGCAAATTAATAATGCACCGCAATGGTAAATTCGTTGTTGATTTAGTAGCGGATACATTAGTTCTTGGCGGTGGCGCTCCACAAAATGATCCAGCTTTCAAAGAGCCAGAATATTTAAAAGAGACACGTAAATTCGACGCAAACCAATATAATAGCGAAGCAGCTAAATCCGAAGATTTTTGGAATATTCTCAAATCGCCAACTATTGCTTCGAAGAGATGGATTTTCCGCCAATATGATTCTCAAGTGCGCACAAATACTATTTCAATTAAGGGCGACGCTGGAGTAATCAGACTTAAAGAAATCCCAGGAAGAGGCTTAGCTCTCACAACAGATTGTAACTCTCGCTACTGCTATTTGGATCCATATACTGGCGCTGTATCTGCTGTGGCTGAAGCAGCCCGCAACGTAGTTTGTACAGGTGCAGAACCTGTAGGCATCACTAATTGCTTGAACTTTGGTAATCCTTATGATCCTGAAGTATTCTGGACATTCAGAGAAGCAATTCGCGGAATGGGCGACGCTTGCCGTTCCTTCAATACTCCTGTAACTGGTGGAAACGTCAGCTTCCATAATGAATCTAAAGATTTTGCTGTATTCCCAACTCCAACTATTGGAATGCTCGGCATAATTGATAATATTGATTATGTAATGAGTGCTGATTTCAAAAATGAAGGCGACGAAATCTACTTACTTGGTAATAATCGTCAGGAATTGGGTGGCTCTGAATACTTAAAGCAAAAAATTGGCAAAATCTCTGGTATGCCGCCAATCATTAATTTAGATGACGAGAAAAACCTACAAAAAGCTACTCTTGAATTGATACAAGCTAAGCTCATTAATTCTGCTCACGACACTGCCGAAGGTGGATTAGCAATAGCATTGGCAGAATGCGCGATTAATTCGCAGACAATGGGTTGCCAGGTAGCTCTTGGCGGAAATACTGTTGGCGAGATATTCGGAGAATCGCAATCCCGAATCATCATAAGTGCTAATCCAAAAAATATCGATGCTATTAAAGCAAAATGCAAAGAAAATAAGGTAGAGATTTACAAGCTCGGAAAAGTAATCAAAGATAACTTCGTAATTGAGAACTTCATAAATTGTAGCATCAAGCAAATCATTGATGAATACGAAAATGCAATTCCAAATATTATGAATACGAAATTAGAGAAGTAACAACAACTTTGCACAATTTTTACAAGAAAAACTTCAACCTCGTCCTACAGGGCGAGGTTTTTCTTTTGTTAACCCACAGCTAAAGCAGAGGGTTGATAGTTATGTTTTACATTCAATTAGTGGAATCTATACGCATAATCAAACAAAATTAATGTTAGATCGTTAACAAGGAATATAAAGTCTTAGGTTTGTAATCTTTTTGGAGTGATTATAGAAAACAACTATACGAGTTAAGTATAATAATAAAAAGTGGTATAATTGAATAATATTTGCAAAATATTTATTCTATTGTGTTTTTCCAATACTATAATATTCAACCAGGTAAGCGCCCAAGAATTGAATATAGAGTATTCTATTACCTTTACGCAACCGCAATTAAGGATGTCGAAGCGAGCATTTTATAATGACTTCGATGAAGCGATGCGCGCTGCCGAATATATTGACAAACTTATTATTCGGGGCAAAAACATTTCACAAATTCCTGATAATATCAAGTATTTTAAAAACTTGGAATTTCTGGATCTCTCCGATAATAATATCAGTTACCTGCCCGAGGCAATTCTACAGTTGCCGAAATTGAAGTATATTGTTTTATCCAAAAATAAATTCTCTACTTTCCCGAATCAACTTCTGCGAATGAAGTCATTAGTATTCATCAATATTAGTGATAATAATATTAAGGAAGTGCCAAACTCTATTGATAATCTGAGGAATTTGGAGGGCTTAATCTTGTCGTCGAATAAGATAAAGACTTTGCCAAACTCTTTTGCGAAATTATACAATCTGCGCGAACTATATTTAGATAATAATTATTTTTCTGCCTTCCCAACGGCTATTCTTGATTTAAAGAAGCTCGAGAGCTTGAATCTATCCAATAATAGATTATCTGCTTTGCCGAATGGAATTAATGGTATTGCGCGCTTGGAAGTCCTTGATTTATCAAACAATAAGATAAAATCATTGCCGTCGAATTTTGCGAACTTGCGGGCATTGCGCGTGCTCGACCTCAAAAATAATCTATTTTCTTCATTGCCCAATAATTTTGGGAATCTATTTTCCTTGGAATACCTAAGCCTAAGCAAGAATAAAATAACGGACTTGCCAGCTTCCTTCGCAAAGCTAAGGAATTTGCAGAATTTAGTGATGTCTTCGAATGGCTTGAATAAAATTCCGGAAATTATTTTTTCCCTGAATAGTTTAATCGCTTTGGATATTGGATTTAATAACATTAGTAATTTGTCGGATAACTTCCCCAAACTAAGATACTTACAGTTGCTTTCGCTCAGGAATAATCGTTTTAAGGATTTCCCGATGGAACTGCTGTTTCTTCGCAATTTGCAGGGTTTGGACTTCGTCAAGAATCAGCTGAGCGAATTGCCGGAGAATATTGATTATCTTTATAATTTACAGAAACTTAAGTTGGATAATAATTTCATTCAGGATTTACCATCTTCTATTGGCAGGCTAAACCAGCTTAGCTTTATCTCTCTTAATTATAATAGACTTAAGACTTTGCCGAATCAAATGCGCTTTATGAAGAGCCTAAGGTTAGTAAATGTGCGGAAAAACTTTATTCAATTGGAAGAGATGCAGCGTATCCGTAGGATGTTGCAGGGAGTGATTATTAATTTTTAGATTGATAATGAATTTTCTCATCACACTACTATCAACCCACTGCTTTAGCTGTGGGTGTGTGAACGAAAGAAAAACCTCGCCCTGAAGGACGAGGTTGATAGTTTCTTTTTATTCTTCTTAATTATGCATTGTGCATTATGCATTATGCATTAATCAGCTCGTTAAGCTCTTTTTTGCGCTGCTGAAATTGCTCCATTTGTCCTTTGCATTCCATCATTTTGCTCAAATATTCATTTTTTTCGCTGTCTAATTCTTCAAGCTGCTTAATGTATTGAGCATTGATCTCTTTGTCTTTAAATGACTTAATAGTGCGACGCAGGAAGATATAATCCAAGATGCACAGCACCGCTACTATTGTATACAGAATGAATTGCACCGAAAATACTGGGGAATTTGGACCATCTGCTAAGAAAATCTTTGGCAATATAATTCCAAAAATTAAGATAGAAATAGTAATAAAAATAGAAATCATCGAGACAAGGATATTGTTATGATGACTTTTATCATTTACCTGCTGGCGAATCTGAATCATTTCGTTTTCGCATTTCATCATTTCTTCTTGATGGCGCTTGTATTCCTTGTTCTCGGCAGAGTAATTAGTCTCAAGTTTCTTTAATTCCTTTTCGTAAGAGAGGATTTGCGCAGTTTTCTGCGTCTTAATTCTTTCTCTTTCTTCCTCAATTCTATCGGCGTATTTAACTGGAATATTTGTTAGTTCTTCATATAGAGCTTCATCTGTGCTTTTTACGAAGTTCCTAATCCTTTCAGCCAATTTCTGATCAAGTTGATATTTTCCACCGTAGAAAATCGGTTTGTTGCTATTATATAACTCTTCTAACTCGGTCAACCTCTTGTAAAGAGCGAGGCGCGCCAATTCTAAGTTGTTTTCTTTTGGCAGGAATGCCAAGAGCACCAAAATATTAAATTCATCATCGGAATACTTATCGATAATATCGGGAATAATATCGGCAGCGAGAGAAATACTCAATAGATTGGAGTAAGTCTCTGGATGATTGTGCTTTAAGTATTCTTGTATTATTTCTCTGTATTCATGGCGCAAGCCCGATTCTGGATTGCCTTTTGCCAAGTAAAGATTATATTTCAATAGTTGGGAGCAGGAGATTTTTAAATCGAAGATTTCGCTACATTTTCTATTGAAAGAAGGTTTTTCATTGCATCCGAATGCCAGGCAGAACAGCATATCCTCGTGAATTTCTGGGATAGAACCTTTGATAATATCGAATGCCCGCTTTGTCAATTCTTTTGGCATCTCAGCCGCTGGGATTCTTAGTTCTTTTAGATCATTGAATATTAAACCTTGAATGCCGCCGCTCATTTCAATTACTTGCGTTGGAGTGAGACCTGCTGGAATTATTTGGCGCATCTCCTGCAATTCAATTTCTTTGAGATATGGGATTTCTATCTGCTTAATCATATCTAAGAAATAATCGCCTAACTTGCTCAAGTATTTTCTTGTGATAGGCGAGCGAGAAGCGTAAATAAAGCGGAAGTCTAAGAAATCAGATACTTTTATTGATTGATCGCTGAAAGCTATGTTATAAGAAGTAAATTCATTGAACTTCGCTTGATACGCATATTTCAGCAAGGAATAGAATAGCAAGTTATTGACGGATTCGTTGATGCTGTCGCAATTATCGATAGTGATAAGTATTTTGATTGGCTTGCTTGGGCGGATCCCATCTATTTGCCCAGAAGTGATTTCCGGGTAAAATAGATTCATTAAATCTACAATTAGTGATTCAGTGCCGGTGTTATTCGGCTCCAACATTAATCGATGAATACTTTTTTTTGAAGTGATCTCGCGAACGTATTCTGCAGTATCTTGCGCCTTGATTTCAAGAGTTTTTTTATTTTCTTTTTGATATGCGAAGCTGCTTAATTTATAAATATCATTGTAATACTGAGCTATTTGCGGATTATTTTCAATGATTTTATCAAATTCTATATTAAATTGCTCGAAGTTAAATTCTGTCTCTGGAAGTGCCACCTCTGTTGCTTTTTGCGAATAGTTAACAGCATTGGCATTGCGGAAGAGTTCTGAAATGAAGTTTGCCCCGAGGGTATTCTCGATATGTATAGCGAAATCAATACTTTGCGATGTGCCTACTGCATTGCTTACTGCTTCAAGCACGGTAGATTTACCACAAGCAGGCGGACCAGAAATCAGCAATACTTTGCTTACTGCCCTGTCTGTATTGACATCGAGTAGGATATTGTCTATTATATTTTTTTGTGGATTATACATTAATTATCGAGAAAAACGACTAAAATTCGCTTGAAAAGCACTCTGCCACTTTAAAGCATTCTAAAATAATATTTTTTTTTATTATTAACTAATATTTATTGATATTTTTTATAAATAATGGTATTTTATGAATAATTCGCCAAAAAAACAATAGGCACACTTGTTATTGAGCGTGCCTATTGCTAATAGTGATCAATTATATTTATGATTGACATCAGTTATTATTGATTATCAAAATCGATTAAATATTTGGTATTAGATCTGTTCGCTTAGCTTAATCATCAAATCAACCAAACGATTGGAATATCCAAATTCATTATCATACCAACCGACTACCTTCACCATTTTGCCTTGCACATCTGTTAGCAATGAGTCAAATATCACTGAATGGGGATTGCCAATAATATCTGATGACACGAGTGGCTCTTCGCTATATTCCAAAATACCGCGTAGCTGTGTCTCTGCAGCTTCTTTGATAGCTTCGTTGATTTGCTCGCGAGTAGCTTCAGATTTAAGAATGCAATTAAAATCTGTAAGAGAGCCATCTGGTATAGGAACGCGGACAGCATATCCATTGAGCTTGCCTTTTAGTTCTGGGATTACTAATCCCACAGCTTTTGCAGCTCCAGTAGAAGTTGGGATAGTGTTTGTAGCGGCTGTTCTCGCTCTGCGTAAATCTTTATGCGGTAGATCCAAGATGCGCTGATCGTTAGTGTATGCGTGGATAGTAACCATCAAGCCTGATTCTATTCCGAATCTCTCGTTTAATACTTTCGCCATTGGGGCTAAGCAATTCGTAGTGCAGGAAGCGTTTGATAAAATTCTTTCGCTACCGGTTAGGATGTCGTCATTTACGCCGAGAACTACTGTAGCATCTAATTCATCTTTTGCTGGAGCAGAAAGGATTACTTTTTGCGCACCGTTAGATAAATGTCTTTCGAGTGCTGATTTAGATGTGAACACACCTGTTGATTCCAATACTATATCTACGTTGTTTTTCCATGGAATATTTTCTATTTCTTTCTCGGCAGATACAGGGACTTCGATTCCATCAATGATGATGTTGTTTCCTGAAGCTGTAACTTCTCCTGGGTATTTCCCGTGCACCGAGTCATATTTTAGTAAATGCGCCAAAGTCTTGGTATCAGTTAAGTCGTTGATACCGGTAAATTCGAAGATGTCTTTGTGCTGCATAGCAATACGAAAGACCATTCTTCCGATTCTTCCGAAGCCGTTAATTGCAAGTTTTACGCTCATATTAAATCCTTTTATTTAAGTTTGTTATTATTTTTTTTGATTGAATTATTAATTTATTTTGTCGCTTAATTATAGCTTTGTATTTAGGATGTGGACGAGCATTTGATTCCAAGTTTCGAAATTATGCCCAAATTCTTTACCCCATATTTCGCAATTATTAGAAATACCTTTATTATTTAGTATATTCGATAGATTTCGGGTATTATGTGGATATTCATTTTCGCCACTGCCACTATATAAATATACGTGGTGTCTACTTAAAAGATACGATAGCCAGAAGCTGTCGTCGAGATTTGGCAAATAATGCTCTGGAGAATTGAAATAGCAATTATCATCGTAATAATCTTTGCTTAAATATTGAAGATTAAAGAAGCCACTTAATGAAATCATTCCCAAAAAGCAATCGGGGCGGCGGAAATACGAATTTGCTGCTAATAAGCCTCCTATGCTCGCTCCGCAAGTGATAATCGGCACGGGACCATTGCAATGGGCATATATCGCGGGGACTAATTCATCGCTAATAAAGTTGTTGTAGTCCATGAACTTTTGCGATTTAATAGCATCTGTATATTTATCGGTAAACCATATTTCTTCGTTGAATGATGGAATTACGAAAGCCCTGCATTTGCCTTTGCTGATAAACTCTTGAATAGCGTCGATTGTGCCGTGCTTTTCGTAACTATAAGCGGAATCATATAAAGCTGGGAACATTACCAGAGCGAAACCATAATGCCCGTAAAATGGGATTTCAAGTGTCTGATTAAGAATGGTGCTATAAATGCTGATATTACCTTTTTGCATAAGTCAATTCTGTTTCGTTGCAAAGTATTAGTAAACAGTAAACGAAACAAGTCCCTTAATATTGAAAACTTTATGTTAAGATTGTCTTAATTTTCAATAAATTTACTTAACCGTATATCCCATTTGGCTTATCCAAGTGCGGACTTGTAGGTTCAGCTTATCTTTTGTCTTATGTAAATACAAGAAAGTATTAAAGTCTTCGGCAGCCTCGGCAAATCTACTATCTGACTTGAAGGCAATGCCTCTATTTAAGTATGCTTGGGCATAATTTGGATTAATTTCTATCGCCAAAGTGAAATCCTCTTGCGCTTTTTTGAAATATTTCATTTGCATATACACGTTTGCTCTGCCTATATATGCTTGTAGGAATTTAGGATTGAGGGTGAGCGCCTTTGTATAAAACTTGAAAGCATCTTTGTAATGCTCTAAAGCTGCTAATGTATTAGCTTTGCCTAAATATGCAGCGGGGAAGTGTGGCTTTAGCTCGATAACTTTCTCGAAATCGGCGGCAGCCTCTTGATATTTTTTTGAATAAAAATAAGCATTTGCCCTGTTGTAATAGAGATTATGGCTTTCTGGCTGCAGAGTAACAGCTTTGCTATAAACTTTAATCGCATTTTCGAAATCTTTAATAGAGAAATACGAGATTCCTAAATTATTCAAAGCGTCTGTATTATTCGGGTCTTCCGCAATAACTTTCTCGAAATCATTAACAGCCTCCCTATGTTTTTTTAGTTTGGCATATACTAATCCACGGTAATTATATGCTAATATGGAATCCGGATCCATTTTAATTGCAGAATTATAATCGCGGACAGCTTCGGGGAATTTTTTCAAGGCACCGAAAGCAATTCCACGAGTCAGGAAGGCATTTTCGTGCTTTGGATCTAAGTCGACTACTTTATTGTAGTCTTCAATAGCTTTTTCTACCATACCTTTCTCAAAATAGGTATTCCCTCTATAATAATACGCAAGCACATAGACTGGATTTAATTCTATTGCCTTATCGAAATCTTGTATTGCTAAGTCAAATTGTCTTGTGATATAGTATGAGTATCCGCGCCTATAAAATGCAAAAACGAAGGCAGGATTATGCTTTATTGCAAAGGAGAAGTCTTGTATCGCTTTTTTGAAAAATTTCATTTCCATATATACAATACCTCGCTTAAAGTAAGCGAATGTAAAGGTATTGTTGATATGAATAGCATTGTTAAAATCAGAAAGAGCGGCGTCCCATTTCTCTAAATTAGAGTATGCGCTACCACGCTTGAAATATGCAAATTGATGGCGTGGATTGAGTTCTATTGCCTTGTTGTAAAGTTCAATAGCATCAGTCCATCTCTCTACCTTAAAGAATTCGTCTCCGCGCTCTACCCATATCTCGGCTTCTTTTTGATTTTTTAAATCTAATTCCGGATCACTCATATATTATTTACTTCTTTTCTTCATATTTACAAGGTTAATTATCGGCAAAATATTATAATTCTTTTGCCTTATATTAATTTAGATAGTGTTTTGTATAATGCAAATTCATTATTCCAGCAATTTCCCTAACGCATAGCATAGATGAATTTTATCATGTCTTCGCTGATGGACATATCATTATGTTCGTCTTTGATTGCCTCGGAAAGAGGGAGTCTGTGCGGTTCGTGTGTTACGTTAAACGCACCGAAATACTGGCTCTCGCTTTTATCATAAGCAGCGACTACCATTTTATATCCCAACCAGCTCGCTAATAGAATATCCTTGGCAGAGGCTGCTCCTCCGCGCTGGAAATAACTCATATCAACTGTGCGTATTTCGTGCTGGATATTGCGCTTGTCGAAGATGTCCTCTAATACTTTGCGGATTTCTTCCTCTGATTTTTCGTATCCCTCGGAGACGATTATTCTGGAATCTCTATCTCTTTCATCGATTAAAGTGGCTAATTTCTCAAAATCTACCTCTTCTTTTGGCATAATCATATATTCAGCTCCTGTGGCTACTCCGGCGAAATATGCCAAATAACCCGAATCTCTGCCCATTGATTTGATGATATATACTCTTCTGTGGGCACTGGCTGTGTCGCGAATCCATTCGAGCATCTCTAAGCTCTTGTCTATCGCACTATAAAAACCAATGGAATATCCGAATTTATTGGCGACGTCATTATCTATTGAGCCAGCTGCGCAAAGGATCTTCGTGGATAATCCTTCTTTGATAATTATTTCATTTACTGTATTTGCGGCGCGCAAGCTACCATTGCCACCCATCATAAATAAGTAGTCTATATGATTATCGTGAAGATTGACGGCGATTGTGCGTTGCAAATCATAATCCGTAGCTAATTCCGGAACGCGTAAAGTCCCGAGTAATGAACCCCCGACTTTTGCCATTCCGCGCGTGTCCTTTGGTGTGATTACCTTAAAATTATTATCTACTAAGCCTTTCCAACCATCTATTACTCCCCAAGTGGTCGTAGTTGGTTTTATGTTTTTGGCAGCGCGCACGACTGCCCTAACAAAAGCGTTCATTCCTGGACCATCGCCACCGCCGGTCATTACTGCAAATTTCATCTAATTATCCTATTATTTATATATAAAAGAAGATTTAAATAATATTTTACGTAATTTCTGGTATTTAATTGTTTATTTTTGAATATTTTTGTAAATTATATTTTTTCACTCAAGAATTTCTTAATAAAATATTCCGAAGAAGACTAATGAAGAAAGCATCATTTATAATATTTGTATTCGCAATTCTCTTTGCGATGAGTAATTTTGCGAGCCTATTCGCTCAATTTGAAAATAATAAAATTCTAATTAGGATTAAGCCCGGCACTTCAGAACTCCAAGTGATGAAGAATAAAGGCGTTATTAATGCGATAAGCGAAATTATTCCAAGTTATCGGGCATATCGCTATATTGGCGATGAATTGCTTTATTGCAATACTCATTATAAACGGAATGATAATAATTATGATAAAATGCAATATGTTTCCCCCGCCCTGAAGGACGGGGTTGATAGTCTTTTTATTCAACCCACTGCTTTAGCTGTGGGTGAAAACACAACTCTTCAATTCGCAGATTCTCCAATCGGCAAACTCTCCAGAACTTTTGTTGTGGAGTATCAAGAGAATTTAGATCCAGTCGTATTCTCGCAAAAGATGATGACGCTCCCATTTGTAGAACTTGCTGAAGCTGTGCCACTTATCTACTTCACTGATACGCCAAACGATTCTCTATTTTCAAAGCAATATTACCTAAGTATTGTAAAATCTGTCGAGGCGGCTGCCTTAATTAACTCCAATGAAACAATAGTGCTTGGCGTGGTCGATACTGGAATTGATTATCTGCACGAGGATATTAAAGAAAATATATATTACAATAGGGGAGAGATGGGCAAAGATAGCGAAGGAAGAGACAAAAGCACCAATGGAATCGATGATGACGGCAATGGATTCGTCGATGATTTTCGTGGATGGGACTTCAAGAGCTATTCTGATACTTCAAAGGGAGATAATGACCCAATGCCCGG
>CAZGXC010000003.1:0-254 GCA_964529535.1 uncultured Hyphomicrobiales bacterium
TGAATCCTACTGTCATATTCTCGCCGTTGAAGTCGCATGGCAGAGTTTCCATACCTTTTACTCCAGCATCTTCATCTTCGCCACTGATAATAATATGATCGCTATAAATCGACATTTTAATTTGATGAGAAACAGCATTTGTAAATATTGCCACTCTCTTTATAGCAGTGAGCAAATCTTTGCGAGAAGTTACCAAAGTCAAGTTATTATTTTTTGGTATGACGGTCTCGTATGGAGGGAATTTTTCATTTATA
>CAZGXC010000003.1:264-45505 GCA_964529535.1 uncultured Hyphomicrobiales bacterium
AGCGGAGAAATCATGACCGATACGGAAATGAAGGAATACGTATCAGCCAATATGGCGCGTCATAAAGTTCCCAAATACATCGACTTCGTCGAAGAATTTCCGATGAATGTCGCGGGAAAGATTCTCAAATATAAGATGAGGGAAGACGCCGTAAAAAAGCTTAATCTTCAAAAAGCCGCGGAAGTAGCAACCGCATAAGATGGTTTATAATTTTAGTAATAAATACTACATCGTCGAAATCAAATCGTAGATTTGATAGCTTGTTGAAATTAGAGATAGATGATAGAATTACATCTCCTTCGATTTTCCTTAAAATTTCCGCAGCATTAGCTGGGATAATTACATCAAAATCTTCTGGGAACAAATGCTCTCCTGCTGTAATAAATGCTCGAGATAACCTAAAGCTATCGGTAGCTACAGCGTAAGCATTTGGTCCTCTGAATTGGAAGTAAATACCGGTCATTGCTGGGCGGAACTCATCAGTCGATACAGCAAATGAAGTATTGGCAATCATTTTCTGAATATCGTGTGATTTAATAAATGCTATTTCCCTATCTTCATCTGCTTTTATATGGTCTAAATCTGGTTTTTCAGTTTCAAAAAGTTCAGGCAATCGCAAATATTCGTCAGCATCTAAGCCTTTCATATCGTAATTCCCTGCATCAGTTTTTAGCGTAATTTCGTAATTGCTCATATCTACGGCAAATTCAAGGGTGCCAATATTATCTAATGCTTTTACTATTTCTGAAATTTTCTTCGCTGGGACTAAAACAGCTCCATCTGCCTGACCATCCACTTGAATGGAAGCCTTCAGAATAATATCTTGGTCAGTAGCAATAACGTCTAACCTGCCACTGTTTAGGATAAATTGGAAATGCTCCAGCACAGGCAAAGTTGATTTCCTGGGAACTGCCGGCAGCACCTTGTTAAGCACTTTTGCGAAGTCAGCTAAATTTACAGTGAACTTCATATTTTATACCTACTCTTTGTTATTTATAATTTATTTCTTTATTTTTGCATTTAAAGAATGTAAAATTACGAATTTTTAGTTTAATAATAAAGAAATTTTTTAAATGCTTACTAAATACGGCACTGACAACATCATTGTGATGGTCATAATTGCAACAATTTTCATTACCATCGCTTTTCTAATCGGACGGACATGGTCTTACATCCTATTTATCACTTTGGGCGTAGTTCTCTTATTCTTTGCTTATTGGTTTTTCCGCGATCCGGAAAGAAATATTCCCCAATCAGTAAAGGAAGACGAGGCTTTAATCGTCTCTCCTTGTGACGGAAAGGTCTTGCAAATCATTGACGCAGTAGAGAACAACTTTATGGGCGGAGATGTAAAGCAAATTAGTATCTTCCTTTCCCCGCTTGATGTCCATGTTAATAGAATCCCAATTTCGGGAGTGGTGAAGTATTTCAAATATAATCCCGGCGATTATATCATCGCAAGCTACCCGAAAGCAAGTGAATTAAACGAGCAAACCCATATAGGAATCGAAAACAGTAAGGGCAAGCTCTTCTTCAAACAAATCGTCGGAATATTAGCGCGCAGGCTAGTATGGGACATCAAAGAAGGCGATTCAGTCGGTGCTGGGAATAGATTCGGTATGATGAAATTCGGCTCGAGAATAGATATTTTATTAAATAAAAAAAGTGAGATTTTCGTCAAAGTTGGCGACAAACTCATTGCTGGCGAAACAATCGTCGGCAAATTATAATTATATTGAATTGCACGAAGATATTTATTAGCAATATTTAAATAATAAGAAAAAAATGCGTCTAACTCGCTCAATAGTGCCAAACCTCTTCACCATTATGAATGCATATATGGGGTTTAGTGCTATCATTTTTATTTCGCAGGGCAAATTGCAGCTCGCTGGAATGTTTATCCTCGGTGCAGCCCTATTCGACGCATTAGATGGAGCAATAGCTCGATTACTAAAAGCTACCAGTGAATTGGGTGCGGAATTAGACTCCCTTTGCGATGCTATTTCCTTCGGAGTAGCTCCGGCTTTTATGCTTTACGCTTCATTCTTTCATCAATTAGATGATATTGGGATATTGTTATCATCGCTTCCAGCTTTGGCGGGCGTTACTCGTTTGGCGAGGTTTAATTCTATGCTAACTTCATTCGAGGACAAGCTGTATTTTACTGGGTTGCCAATTCCGGGCGGTGCGCTTAGCATATTGTCGTTTGTTATATTTTTCAAAAGCACTTCGTATTATCCAGCCGGATATGAACTTCCTATGTTCATTTCGGTAACTTTGATTGTAAGCTACGCAATGATCTCTACAATAAAATTTGATAATATGCCTCGCTTTTCTAAAAAATATATTAAGGATAAACCAATTGTTTTTAGTATATTTATAGTCGGAATAGTTATCTCCCTAATATCAAAGGGCGGTCTATTATTCCCATTTATGATGTTTTATATTATCGCAAGCGGTATTAGGCACTTCATCAAATGGATCAAAGCAACGATAGATGCAGATGATGAAATTGACGAGGGCGATAATAGTAAAGATTTTACGTATTTGGATTAATCGGCTAAATGATTACTTCCAAGTATCTTAACAGTATTAATTATTTTGACAAATAATAACTCATACAAATAAATAAAGAAGGTAATGATGAATAACTTCAAAGCAATAATCAGAATTACATTGAGGAAAGGTATCCTCGATGTGCAAGGGAAAGCAGTAGAAAACGGCTTGCACTCTATTGATTTCAACCAAATTAACAATGTTCGTATCGGAAGATATGTAGAACTTGACGTTCAAGCAAATGATGCCAACGATGCCAAGAATATCGTTAGCGATGCTTGCAAGAAATTGATTGCTAATCCGATTGTAGAAGATTTTGACATTGAAATTAAAGAAGCTAAATAATTAGGAAGAAATAATAAATGAAATATAGTATTGTTATATTCCCTGGATCAAATTGCGATCACGACGCATACCATACAGTAAAGAAAAACATGGGCTGCGATGCTGAGTTTATTTGGCACAAGGAAACATCTCTGCCCAAAGGCACCGATTGTGTAATATTGCCGGGCGGTTTCGCTCACGGTGATTACTTGCGTTGCGGGGCTATTGCCCGCTTCTCTCCTATTATGAACGAAGTCATCAACTTCGCCAATAAAGGTGGCTACGTAATGGGAATTTGTAATGGGTTCCAAGTCCTCACAGAAGCTGAATTGCTTCCCGGAGCTTTATTGCGCAATAGAGGCATTAACTTTATTTGCGAGGATTCATACTTGAAATGCTGCAATTACGACACAGCATTCACAAGTAATATTCCAAAGGGCAAGACGCTAAGAATACCAATCTCGCACGGCGAAGGCAATTATTACGCTGACGAGAACACTATCAAAGAATTAGAAGATAATAATCGCGTTATCTTCCGCTATGCAAATATTAATGGAGAGGTAACACCCGAAGCTAATCCAAATGGTTCTATCAATAATGTTGCTGGAATTATTAATGAAAAAGGAAATGTGCTCGGAATGATGCCACACCCAGAGAGATATTGCGACCCTATTCTTGGATGTGATGATGGAAGATCTATGTTTGAATCATTAATATCAAAATTTAAATAATATACCGAAAGTAAAGGATAATAATATGTTCGGATTAGGAACACCCGAATTGATTTTAATCGCCGTTGCGATACTGCTATTATTCGGGGCAAAGAAAATCCCCGAATTGATGCGCGGACTGGGCTCTGGCATTAAAGAGTTTAAGCAAGCTGCGAACGTCAATCAAGATGACGATAAAAAAGAACAAAATAAAGAATTGTCCGATAAAAATTAAGCTATCTTATGTTTGATGTAGGCGGCGGAGAACTAATTCTAATCGTCCTTGCTATCATCGTGCTCTTTGGTCCAAAGAAAATTCCGGAGATTGCACAGATGGTCGGCAAAGGGATGCGGCAGTTTCGTGCTGCACAAAAAGAATTTACAGAGCAGATCAATACTGTCAAACAGGAGGTGAATGCTCAGATTTCAGATATTGATTCAAGCACTAAAATTGATACAAATATTAAATCTGAAACTAAGCCTGAAGAAAACGAAAAAACGGAATTTTCCGCTCCGGAAAATTCCGTTAAATTACCTAACAATTTCAAACCAATCACTACTAATTTACACGATGATAATGGAATCAATCTTAATTAATGATTAAATTTAACTTTTTCATTATGATAGATATTTTTATCATATATCCTGATCATCACAGCCCTGTTATACATCCTGCCAATAGGGCTTGAATTATCAAATGGATATTTATCGGCTTTGGTTATCGTTACTTTCTTTGGATTAATTTTGATTTCTCTTAACACATTGTCAACTCTTTTATCTATTAAAGCAGAATTATATTCTTGAGTTCCGAAATCATCAGCAGATCCATATATTTCAATTTTTTTATTCTCAGCTAATGCTTGGAGAAGCAAGCTCTTTCCTTTATTGTTTATGAATTTTATATACAATCCATCAAAATCAAAAAGAGCCAAAACATGCTCATAATATATTGTTGAATCACTTAGTTTGGTATATTTCATATTGATACCATTGGGCATAGTATGGATATTCACTAACACATTAAGGCTATCTACAAAGTTCTTGGTAACGTCAGCTGAATTAGTGAGTGAGTAATTCAAATACATTTTACTACATTCATAATTGTTATAGTTAGTCAAATTTGCTAAACTCAATGAAAAATCTGTTTCAGCAGATTCTATATTCGCTAAAACCTCATCACCAATCTGAATTTTACCGTTAATATTACTTAAATAATAGTCTGTTTTAGGTTTTATTTTAACGGTATTGTTAAATGTAGGATATTCCTTGGTAGAGCTATTTAAAAATGAAAGAAAAATATTTGAAGTATCTTTAAAATCAATAATAGCTGCTCTGTTTTCCTCCAATAACTCAGGGTGTTTAACTGTAGAGATTTCTACTTTTTCCGCAATAAATTTAATTTTATTAATATTTGCATTGTTTTCAGATAAGAATTTTTTCATAAACTGAATTCTTTTTTCTCCAATTCCTGGCACTTCATCAGATGTATATAATATTTTAACAGATTTTATCTTCCCTTGCTTAGCAAATTCTGGTAAGAATTTTAGGAATCTCTGTTGGATATATTCTGAGTTTTCCATTACGTTTATTTCTGCTTCATCAAGATTACTTTCTGCTTGCAGCTCTGCAGAGTTATGTGTAAAGAATAAATATGGGATTATTGGTAGTTCATCGTAAAAGTCAGTTTCATAATTATCAATTATAATGGTATCGTTAGAACTCATCCTATTTCCATTGATATACCATACTGATTTACTCGAAATATCATTGGATTTATTCGATTCTTGGACTGAAGGCTTGGGCAATGTCGGTGCAGGTGGTGCTACTACTGGAGGCTGTCGTTTTTGTTTATCAATTTTATAGACCAACGATACTCCTGCTTTTAGAGTATTAAGCCCCCAATCAGATTCTTTGTGTAATTTGGTCAAACCAAATGAATACTGCACCTCCGGACTTACTACTATATTCTTAAATTGGAAATCATATTTAATTCCAACAGGAATGGAGAAGTTCACATTGCTAATCCCAGGAAATTCACTTCCACTATAATTATTTTCCTTTTTGCCATTTTTCAAGAAAACATTGTCGTCTTTCGTGGATTCCGAGAAGTCATATTTACTACCGATATTTAAACCAAGATTTAGCCCCAATTTAAAAGCTAAATTTAAGTTATTAACTGGGTATAAATATACGAAAGGGACAAATTCCAGTGTTTTCAAATATACTTTTAAATTATAATTTACATTACCAGAAATAATATTATTCCCAGAGATTAAATTCCCCAAAAATTTATCATTCGTAAACTCACTATAATGATTGTTATAATCAAGATATGCCCCATATTGGACTCGCATATTTATAAGGGAATTATGCGTCTCATTCAACGCTCCTATCCCATAGTTAGAACCCAAACCGTAGCCATTGTGTAAATCTATACAGCTGGGGCAGAAGTTATCCAAACTCATTCCACTACTACTTCTACTAATATTAAAGTTCACTCCTATATTTGAATATGGACTGAATGAATAATACTCAACAGGAAACACTCTATTTGTATTACTTAAGAATGTTATCGCAATTAGCAATAATAACTTTTTCATAAATTATCTTTATTTTATGACTGTAAACTTAAAGTTCGATGTTTCGCTACCTGAAGTAAAAATAGCATTATAAGTGCCTGACTCCAAACCTTCAATATTTATTTTATACTCATTTGCGCCTTCAATAACTTGCAAATTGTCAAATATTTTCACCTTTGCTCCCGCAGGATTAAAGATTTCTATACTCGCTTTAGCGTTATAATTGGCTTTAACATCCAAACATACTTCCTTATCGGCAGGATTTGGAAAATATTTAATTATTTTCACGTTTTGTTTTCCCCACCATAACATTTTATCTCCGCAGAGCTTAATTAACTTAAATTTTCCAGCTTTTGTTTCGGTTTGAACAGCACTACCAAAATGAAGATTTTCCTTTGTAAAGCTAATTGGCGACTCGCTCGGCAAAGTCAAGCCAGCATAACCACGAATTTCAATGATATTGCCTTGTTTCGGGAAATTCCCTTCCACCCTAAACTTGATATGACGCAATGAATCAACAACTTCATTACGCAATAAGACACCAGTCCCTCCAATTAATGAGACAACTGAATTCTCTTTAAATGGGAGGAAAATATTCTCATTAATCGTAAATTCGCTTTCGATGAAGCGCGTCCCATTATATGCTACATTTTCATTATTTTGAAGATGAATAGTTATCTTTGCCTCGTCGCGCGGATCGGCTTCCGTATCGAGCAAGGAAATTATGGAGTTCGATGAATATTTGCCCAAATATAACTTCGCATTTGAAGCACAAGGATCTGAGGCAAAAGTCAGCGAAGCCTTATAAATACTATCATTTAAATATTCAACTTCAATAATAGCTGAATCTTTCGGCATTATTTTAAGTGGTAATGGTGTATTCACTCTATATGTGCCGATTGGGTCAAGATTATAGCTAAGCAAAGTTATGGGCTTCTCATCGTTATTCTTGAAAGTAAATGTTCGCGTCTTTATTTCTGGAATAAAATATAGATATTGATGTGATATTACAACATCTGTGCCAATTCCTTTTCCTGTTACGGTTTTAATATGCTTAAATTTCCAGTTATTGGCATATTCTATATAAAAATTGATTTTAAAATCGCCAGTTTTATTTGGATAAAATTCTAATTCAGCATAATAATCCTCTCCGGGCGGCACTACTATATCCATATATTTACCATAAGTTCTGAATGCTGTATTCCCAGTCGATTCAAAATATATTTTTTGAATATTTAGGGCGATGGTATCGTTATTTGTCAGCAGCTTAAATTTCTTGCGCATTGGAGTATTAACGCATACTTCACCGAAGCCTATTTCGCTCTCATGGAAGTTAATATTTCGTGGCAACACCCTTGATTCTACTGGAATATAGAATGTCTGGGCGCAAGTGGTGATGATTATCGTATCGCGAATTTTTCCTGTATCGAGACTGGAATATGTAATATGGAAATTCAGGCACTCCCCTGGCAACAGAGTATCCGGTACTTGCACGGGACGCAAATTATACATCCAATGTTTAGTGTAATTCTTCATCTGCACAGATTGGACGATGAGTGGCAATTTGCCTCGATTACAAAATGCGCTTTTCACATCTTTCTCTGATTTATAATCAATCAGTTGATCCTCAAAAACAATCGGCTTAATCTCAATATCCGTGTATCTGATGCTGAACAATCCCTCCATAATGCCAAATTCAGTATATCTGAATTTATTAATATACAGACTTTTATCTGGCATAATTGCCGCAACGAAATGCCCCTCGCCAGCAAAGGAATAATTGATCATATTATCATTCTCCAAAGAGAAATTGAAATAATCTACTGGCATATCGGAACTTAAGTCGCGCATTGTAATATGATCTTTTGTTTCTTTCCCTACAATAATTCTATCCGAACTTGGACTAAAATCTATTCCCATTGGCGTATGAGTATTCGCATAATATGCTTTGATATTTATTCCTGATAAATGTTCATATACATAAATTGGAGTAACAAAAGAAGTATAGTAAATTGTGTGCGGAATATCCTCCGAAGGAATGCGCAAAGTCCCAAATGCCATAAACCTACCATTCGGCGAATTGGCAATATCTGTGATGATTGGTAATTGATTATAATTTATTGTTTTTATTTCTCTTAATTCATTTGTTAGGAAGGTTTTAACTGTATTATCCATCAGGACTATCTGCAAGCTATCCCCAAAAGGAACATATTTGAAATTTGAGATTGGGAATTGGAAATTCAATTGCTTTACCAAACGATAATCTTTTGTATCATAGAAATATAGGCAATTCGATTGCTTTGGAAGTATTGTTAAATATCTATATTTCGCATCTACTTCCATTCGCTTGACAATATATGGGAGAATAATTGTTTTAATTGGATTATCTTCCTCATCTTTGAAGATTTTCAGAGTGTCCCGCGCAAAGAATTCATTGATTAAATTTGAATGATATGTAACTGCGAGCTCTCTGGTCAAATCATCATTCATTTTTGAATATGCTAATGCGCTTGTTAATATTACATTTGTAGAATCATTGTTATCCACTAACACCCTCTTCTTCCGCATTGCGGGCATTCCATTTTTATCTATGATAATCTCGTGTAGCATCCCTTGGCGTGTAGATGCTGCGAGGAATCGCGCTTTATTCTCGTATTTCGCATTATAATATCCATAATCATCAGAAAAACTATGCATTTGCTCTGGAGAGAATTTTTGATACACCTTTATCTTTGCTTCCTCTGTAATGGAATTTGGCACTTTCCAAATTAAGAAGGTGTCCTTAGTTTCGCCTATTCCTTTCCAATTATATCCACCATCTATCGAAAGCTCTACAGTATAAGTTAGCCCACGCGAGCCTCCCGTCCAAACAATTGTATCTAAAAAGCAAGGAGTTAATACCTTGCCAACTTTAGGTTCCAATACTTTTATGCTATTAGTGGTGGTAAATTTATAAGAGTTAGCTAATAAATCAACTTTTACCTTTTGGTTACCATTATAATATATTATTAGAGAATCTTGATAAAAGCGATCTTCTTTCCCAGAAAAATAGATGAATAACTGGTAATCTCCTTCGGGATATTTTCCGGGTGGCTTATTCCAATTCAAATAACTTCCACTATAGCTACACCTAAAATAATTCGTAAATGTCCGAATGGAATCAATCCATACATAATCATATTCATTCTCTTTGTTGTCTGGATTAGCCTTAAAATTAAGCATTACGACGCTTGAATCATTTGGAGCAGCCTTGTTGAAAAATACCATAGGCTTTGCTGAAGGTGTCATTATTCTCACCCACTGCAATTTATAATCATTTGGCATACGGAACCTAAGCGTCCGCACATTCTCTTGGAATGTAAAATAAACATCTACATAAGGGAATTTAAGCGGTAATCGACTCGTCCAATAGACTAAATAATTATCATTGCCCAAGCTTACTATAGAATCCCCTGCGCTCATTAGGTTCATTTCCTTAATCAAGACTTTCGCATCATTGGGATTAATAGACTGATTGGCATTCTTCATCTTAACTTTAATTCTGCATATCGGGAATTTTAGTACCTCTACATCAGAAACCTTGCTAACTTCAAATTGAGAAAAAGCAGAGAAAGAGAACACAAAAAACAGTATTAAAAAAGTATATATATTTTTCAAAATAAGCTCAAATTGGTTGATAGAATAATATTCTTGTAGACAGTTTTTTTATTTCCTTAGTTACAGAATATTATTACAAATTTTAATAATTTCGTATAGTTAGTACTTGATTGTAGTTAGTCATTATTCCTTTATAGCTCCGGCTGTTATTCCCTTAATTATTTGCTTTTGGAATATCAGGAATAGGATAATTATTGGCAATGCAGAAATCGCTGCACCAGCCATCAAATGCCCCCAATCAATAGTTTGCTTTCCTAAATAAAAGGTCAATCCCACCGGCAGGGTGCGCATATTCTCCGAATTTGTAAATAAGAACGGAAACAAGAACGAGTTCCAATTCCCAAGGAATGTATAAATCCCAAGAACTGTAAGGATTGGTTTGCATAGTGGCATCACGATGCGAAATAAGATATACCAATTCCCAGCGCCATCGATTCGGGCTGCATCTTCCATATCTTTTGGCAAAGTTAATAAATATTGACGCACTAAATATATACCAAATGGAGTAATTAACCAAGGCACAATCAAGGCAGCATAGTGATTGATCCAACCGAAATTAACCATTAAGCGATAAAGAGGTATCATCACCACGTGCTGAGGAATTATCATCACTCCGGCAATGGCTGCATATAGAAGTGATTTTCCACGAAATTCTTTACGCACCAAAGCATAAGCCACTGAAGTGCAAAACAGGATATTTCCAGCCGTTACAATTAACGCCACAAGCGTAGAATTAAGGAAATACCTAAAAAATGAATCACTGGAAAAAGCATCGGTAAAATTACTAATGGTAAAAGGAGATTTGATTAAATCTATTAGTGTTCTATAACTTTCTGGATAGGTCTTAAATGCATAAATCATCATCCATATCACTGGGAAAACCATCACCAATGATACGAGAACCAAGAAAATATTCAGCAATATGGATTTTATCTTATTCAATTATTCACTTAATAATTAATATTTATAATAATTGAAGTTTGCCATTATCTCGCCGATTTTATTCTCAATTTGCTTGTAGTATCCAACGCTTCCGCCATTGAAAATAAATGCGAAAATGAACTCGTCTTCGCTCTTTGTGCCAACGTATCCGGCAAGAGAGCTTACATTTCTCAGCGTGCCAGTTTTGGCGCGAAGATTTCCAGCAGCGGCAGTGCCAACCATTCTTTTCCTAAGTGTGCCATCAACTCCCGCAATGGCGAAAGTAGAGTCAAATTCTCTGCCCCATCTCTTTTTTCTATTCATTATTAACAGTTTTGATAAACCATCAACATTTACTAAATTCCTACGGGAGAGACCACAACCATCATTAAGCATAAAGCCTTGATGTGGAATATAGTTACTATCCAACACCTGCATGACTTTTTCCCTTGCTGATTGAGCAGTTACTGGATATTTCCCATAGTAACCACCAATGATTTTAAAGACCATTTCAGCTAAATAGTTGTTGCTCTTTTTATTTACTTGATACATGATTTCATAGAGTGGGTTACCGCAAGAAGCTATCTCTTTCGCTCCACCGGATTTAATTTCTTGGCATTTACCAATTTTTACCTCTCCGGTTACTTTCACGCCCATTACTTCAAGTCTTTCTTTCAGCACTCCAGCGGTAGTAATCTCCGGAGATTTATTATAGAAACTATAATATTTCGTTTGATTTGGTGGAATTGTCCCGCTAATAGTAAAAATGGTTTTATCGCCTTCGGTTCTCATCGCTGTCGAAACTCCACCGACAGCAGCACCCTTCTTCTTTTTTGCGACTGCCCCCACTTGTGTATTATTCACTATTTCAAAAGAGCGAGAGCTTGGGATTATCTGAATATTCGCTTTTACTCCGCTTTTGCTTCCAGCTTTGACTAAAACATTAATCAAATTCCCTTCTATGCTTAGCGCATAAACGGGTCCAGTTGGCTCAACTTCTTCATTGTCTCCACTGTATGAACTTCGCTGAAAATCTTTATCAAAAAAAGTAGGGTCGGCATAAACATCACCATTGATTTTGCGAATACCGAGATTTCGGATTTTCTCTGCCAATATTTCCATATCATTAATACTTAGGTTAATATCGCCACGCCCATATAAGTAAATATCACCATTAATTTGATTTCCTTTTATAACCGATGGCAAACAAAACACAGAAGTTTTGATATTGAAATTGGGACCCAAGAAGCTCATCGCAGTGAATGTAGTAAACAGCTTTGTGTTGGAAGCAGGAGTCAATAATTTCTCTACATTTTTCTGGAAAATAAACTTTTGAGCCGATTGAGAATATACAGCAATACCATATTGAGCCCCCTTTAAATTCACATCATTAAGCACTTGATTAATCTGATTACGAAAGGCATTGATGCTTTTCGCAGAATCCTCGCTCGTTAGGGCGAGATGGGAAACCGCATTGGCTTGAGCTAAATCTTCAGTAGCTAATTTTTGCTGAGAATAAAAGCTGTAGTTTGGAGAGAAAAGCAGAATCGCTATGAACAATAATCTATTAAAATACTTCATTAGTCGGAATTAATAATTAAAAGAACTACAAAAATAACTCTTTTTTAGCTATTGGCAAAAAAAGAGAAGAAATTGAGCTAATTATTATTCATATCTCAAGGCTTCTATTGGATCTAAATTGGCTGCTTTCCAAGCTGGATAAGCACCAGAGACAATTCCCAATATAGTGCATATTACGATGGCAAAAATAATCCAATCTATCGGAAATGCCATTTTTAAGCTCATTGGAATTGTAAGCAAATACGCCCCACCCAAACCCAAGATGATCCCCATAAAAGCACCAATTTGGCAAAGGGTGATGGTCTCTATGATAAATTGATAGAGTATCCAACTCTTCCTTGCACCCAAGGCTTTGCGCACTCCAATTTCGCGCGTTCTTTCCTTTACAGATACAAGCATAATATTCATTATTCCAATCCCAGCAGCAACCAATGAAATAATTCCGCAAATTATCCCGAAGTATGTCAGGTAATTCGTAAATCCCTTAAATGTATCGCTAATACTTGTATTGCTTTCTATCTCAAAATCATTTTCTTCCCAAGGCTTTAGATTCCTAATAATCCTGAATTGATTAATCGCCGCATCAAAGAGTTGAGTATATTCCTTGCGATTCTTTGCATGGACGAACATCGTGAGAGATTGAGAGTATTCATCAGCATAATATGTAAGAAATGAATTTAGTGGAACGAAGACAAAATTATCTTGGCTCTGCCCCATCACTGCTCCCTTTGTGTTGGTTATTCCAACAATCTCATAGCTATGATTATCTACTGTAATCGTTTTGCCAATGGGGTCAATGCTTTTGAAGACTTTAGTAATAATGTCGTTACCAATTACTGCGACGCTTCTATTAAAAGTAATATCTTCTGCTATTATATTTCTTCCTTTAATAATATTCCTACCCATAGCGAGCAAACCATTTTCATCAATTCCCGCGATAGATACATCGGGATCAGAAGATTTCCCTGAATATTTTACCGTCTTCCCTCTATCTTGCGATACTGCACTTATATATTCTGCTTGCGTTAAGCGTTTCTTTAGTTCTGTATATTGTTTAAAAGAAAGATCTTTGCGCGTTTGATATTTTCTCCAATTATGCCCCATCATTACGGCAGGAGTCTTTTGAATGAAGAAAGTCCCTTCGCCCATAGAATTTACTTCATCAAGCACCGCGCCCTCCACGGAGCGAGTGATTGCCCCAGCTCCAATAATAGCGAAAACACCGATAGTAACGCTTAATAATGTCAGCAAAGTGCGCAATTTATTCCCACGCACTGAATCTAATGCTATATATATACTTTCGCTAATATTCATTGACCATTTCTTTCGTTATTCGTTAATTCGTTATTATTGATATTGTAATTGTAATTGTAACTATTATTCAAATCTTAAAGCATCTACTACATCTAATTTTGCTGCTCGATACGCTGGAATTAAGCCCGCCAAAATACCTACTACGATTGATACTAATGTAGCGATAATAAATAGATTTAGCGGCATAAATGGCGATAGGAAAGAAAGCGACGGCACGAACATCGGGATAATTTTTGCCAAAGCAAATACAATGATTGAACAGACGAATAAAGCCGTAATAGCTCCGATGAAGCAAAGCACGGCTGCTTCGATAATGAATTGCACCAATATTGAACTCTTCGGAGCGCCAAGAGCTTTCCGAATACCGATTTCCTTAGTCCTCTCCACAACAGATACGAACATTATATTCATTATGCCGATTATGCCTACTATAAAAGAAAGCACGGTCATTCCCAAGCCAATTCCCCACACATACACTCTAAATTTCTTCATTGATTCTTCGAATTGCTTTGTGTCATTGAGAGAGAAATCATTATCTTCACCGGGCTTGACGTTACGAATACTGCGCATCAATCCTTCTGCCTCTGCTTTCACTTCTTCTAATCTATCAGTATTTCCTGCTTTAATCGTAATCGTATAGCTTCCATTAGATCCAAATATTTTAGCGAATGATTTTAGTGGGACTTTGATGATATTATCAAGAAAATCCATCATTACAGTTGATTGCTTCTTCGCCACTCCAATCACAGTATATTTAAATCCATTGATTTTTATTTCTTTTCCGAGAGCACCACCATCGGGAAATAAAGCCTTGTTAATATTATAACCAATTACTGCTACGTTCCTGCCGAGATTAGTTTCCATTTCATTAAAGAATCTACCCTCGGTGATTTCTCCGCCCTTTGTGAGAGAGTAATCGCTTAATGTCCCGCTACAACTCGCCGTGTTTAAAGTTTGATCTTTATATTTGACAACAGCTCCATTTTGGCTAATTTCAGGCGTGGCAACTTCTGGAGTCTTTACTTTTTCTATAAATTCATCTACTTGATCTCGTGTGATGCTTTTTCTCTGTCTTATTTCTTCCCATTTGGAACCACCAGACCAATCCCACTTATCTAAATAAACCATATCCGCCCCCATCAAATTGATGGTGTCTTGCAAAGCAGCATCGAGAGCAGACAATGCCCACCCCATCAAAATCACTACGGAAATCCCCACCACAACGCCAAGCGATGCGAGAAATGACCGCATTTTATTTGATTTTATCGAATGAAGGGCAATTTTAATTGCTTCGGATATTTCGGAAAATTTCATCTTGTGGATTGTATAGTTTAATTATTGACTTGAATTTCAAATGACTTTATTGGATTATGATTTACTTCGTCGCTTTCTATCAGACCATCTCTCAGCCTAATGATTCTATGGGCATGCTCTGCAATTTCTTCTTCGTGAGTTACCACGATAATAGTATTTCCCAACTCCCACAAATCATTGAAGAGTTTCATTATTTCTACGCCTGTTTTACTGTCTAAGTTACCAGTAGGTTCATCTGCTAATATAATAGATGGATTCGTTACCAAAGCCCTGGCTATCGCCACTCTTTGGCGTTGTCCGCCGGAGAGTTCATTTGGCTTGTGTAGCATTCTATCCGCCAAAGCGACGTTATTTAATGCGATTGTGGCAAGTTCTTCTCTCTCGGCTGCTTTCACTCCGGCATATACTAATGGTAATTCTACATTTTTTAGCGATGATAGCCTTGGCAGTAGGTTAAATGTCTGGAATACAAATCCAATTTCCTTATTCCTAATCTTGGCAAGTTCATTATCGCCCATTTCGCTCACATTTTCTTCATAAAAGAAATAATTGCCACCCGTAGGAGTATCGAGGCATCCGAGGATGTTCATAAGTGTAGATTTCCCACTTCCCGAAGGTCCCATAATAGCCAAATATTCATTTTTATGAATGTCGAGCGATACATCACGCAGAGCATATACCAACTCTTCGCCCATTTCGTAAATTTTAGAGATATTCTCTATATGTATAATTACATTATTTTCCATTTAATTCTATTAATTACTGATAGTGATTTTATCTACTGGTTTGACTTCAGCTCCATCAAATAACTCTTTGCGAATTGCCATATAACTTCCGCTAACTACTAAATCGCCTTCCTTCAATCCTTCTTTGATTTCGATATAGCCATTATCGCTTAATCCAGTCTTTACTTTTACCATTTTCACGTGATTATTGGATTCTAATAGATATACATAAACATCTGTGCTAATATTCTTTGATTTATTTTTGCTATTATCATTTTCTTTCTCTGTCTCTTCTTCCATATCGTGGTTATTTCCTGCGGCGGTATTTTCTGTTACGGATTGCAATGGCACAGAAATAACGTTTGTGCTTTGCTCTGTGCTAATATCAACGTTGCAGCTCATTCCCGGACGGAATTTTGGATCAAGATTTAAGATTCTTATTTTTACTTTGAAGTTAGTTACTTGGCTTTGCGTTCCTGCCGCTGCTGCGATTGCAGAATGCCCTATTTCAATTACTTCGCCTTCGAAAGTCTTCCCTGGTAAAGCATCTACTTCGATTTTTGCTTTGTCGCCAATTTTAACGAGAATAATATCATTCTCATCGACTTGCACTTCTGCGTTCATTACGTTCAGGTCAGAGATTATCATCATTTCAGTTCCTTGCATCATTTCCGTGCCGACTACTTTTTCTCCTTTTAGGACATTTAGCTTAGTAACTGTTCCAGATATTGGAGAATATAGCACAGTTTTAGCGGCTGTTTTCTCTGTTTGGCGATAGCTTGCTTTCGCTTGTTCGTATCTCAATTCAGAGGCATTTGCAGATGATTTCGCTGCATTTAGCGCATTCTTCGCAGTTTCAAATTCCTGCTGCGAAATATATTTTTTCTCATAAAGCTCACTTGCGCGTTTGAACTCCGCTTCTGCTTTTGCGAGGTTGGATTTGCTTGATGGAATATCGGATTTTACTGCTTCGGCAGAGAATTTCGATTGCTCAAGCTGAGATTTAATAATATCCGGTTTTATTCTCGCGAGAAGTTGCCCAGTCGTTACTTTATCTCCTTCTTTAATATTCATTTCGATTAACTCGCCACTTGTCTCTGGGGAGATTTTCACTTCTGTTTCTGGTTTTATTTTCCCTATCGCGGATACTTTTTGAACGATTGTCCTGCGGGCTACTTTTTCTGTAGTTACCTCTATTTGCTTCTTGTTTTTACTCGTAACAAGCACAGCCGCAATAATGATTAATAGGAATAATGAGGAGAATATGATTATATTTCTCTTCTTCTTTGATTTCTTAGTTTTCATAATTATACTTCTATTTTTCTGTAATATATAACTAATATTTGAATTTCTTGTGTTATTGATAATGGATTATTGATTATTACCATTTAATTCTTCTAAATCACTTTTATGGAAAACTGCTGTTCCCGACCATTTATCGTGAAAAGACATCTTGCTTTCGCTGAAGATGAAGAAATATCCAACGAAGATTACCAATCCCATAATAGTTCCTGCGAAGCCCAATACTGCTCCCAATATTGGAACAGCACCAAACACAGCAAGTATTTCGCTTGAATGCTTGTAGGCATATCTCATCATTAAACTTGATTTGCTGGCGTATTTACCATTCATATCTGCTATTTGAATACCGAGCAATAGCTTACCGATTGAAGCGCCTAATACAATCTCTAAAGCAAAATAGAATAGAGCAATAAACTGATTAAATAGGAAAGTTAAGTAATAATCATTGGCTAATGTAGCAAATTGGGTTGCCATTGCCATAAAGTCAGATGAATTGGAGCCAACTATTCTCTGAACAGCTTGCAAATACCCAGACGAGAACATTATTATGCCCATAATAATGGAGAGTATCACTGTATCAACAAGATATGCTAAAAATCTCTTGCCGAAGCCAACTCTTTTGCTCATGATATTGTTTGTTTGGAACTGCTGATAATGTAAGTAGATAGCAGTATCCACTTCTTGTTTTTCTTCTGGCGCCATCTGTTCGTAACAGTTGTTGCACAATCCCGGAGTTTTAAAGTAAGAATCTGATGGATATTCATTTCCACATTTGTTGCATTTCATCATTGATTTCCTTATAATTTACTAATACAATTATTTTTTGATTATTATTTTTTGATTATTGATTTGCTATTTGATATTCAATTTCCCTTTGGGCAATATAGAAATTATAGAAAGCATTGTTTCTATTGATTTGAGCAACGACAAAAGAATTATTGGCAGTGATGAAATCTGTAATACTTGCTGATCCGAGGTTGAATCTTTCTTTTGCGATGTCATAGTTCTTTTGGGCGGCAGCCAAAGCTCTATCGCCGATTTCCAACTGCTTGCTTGCCAATATTAAGTTATGATGAGACAAGCTAATGGCATTTCGGATATTTTGCTTTAATTTAAATAATTCAGTTTCATTTTGCATTACTTCATATTTTGCGTTCTCTATCTGATAATTTGTCTGAAATTGATCGAATAATGGAAAGCTCAAAGAAGCGCCTACATAAGCTCTGCTCATTTCAGAGAATTGCTCCAACTTACTATTTGACCAACTCCAACCGGCATTTGCAGCTAATTTTGGATAATAACCACTATGGGCAGATTCCATTGATAGCTTAGCCGCCTCGATGGTATTATTAAATGCGAGAATGTCATTGCGATTATTGATAGCATTATTATAAAGCATTTCAATATCACTATATTTTTCCATGACTTGCTTCATTCCTATAGCATCATTGCTGAATGGAACGCTCTCTGCTGAAAGAGAAATTTCAGTATTAAGTGGCATTCCAATTAAGTTCAGTAAATTCAGTTTGCTATTGTTTAAATCATTTTCGGCTTGGACTATCGCAAATTCTCTATTTGCGAGCTCTGCTTCTTGAGAAGCTACTACACCTATATGAATTGCTCCTGCCTCGAATTTTGCTTTAATTTCTGCGAGTTGATCTTTTCCAAGGGAATAGTTATGCGATTGAATACTGATCTCTTGTATTTTCTTAATGACTTCTACATATGCCTTATTAATATTGTTAATCAATTGATTTTTAAAGGCTTTCAGGTTGTAATCGCTCGACTGCAGGTTTAGCTGAGCTCTCTTGTAATTATTGGAGCGATTAAATCCATCGAAGAGGTTATAATTGATTCCGATACCGGTGGAGAATGAATTTGGCTCGGCTCCGGGGACTTCAATAACTTGCCCCATCACGCTCATTTTCTTAGCTCCATTATTCAATAATTGGCGATTATATGAAGCTGAGAAATCTGCTTGCGGAAAGTATTGCCCATTAGCGTTTTTAAGTGCCGCTTCAGAGACATGAGTTCTCTGTTTCATTAACTGATAATCGGGGTTTTGCTCTAAGGCAATATTAATACAGTTGTCCAATGTTAGGTGTTTCACGGAAGAACTTGATTCCTGAGCTTTTAGGCTCATAACCAAGTTTATTACCATTAAAAAAATTACTGCTTTTGACATAATAATTTGTATTGTTTTTTGCATAACTACTCAATGTAAATAGAATATAAAATATTTACGCAGGCTTATTAGTATTGTTTCATAATAGAAAAAAAAAATTTATAAGCTGAAATTTCTTTGCGACGAATGCCTTCCTGATTTATCAGTAATCGAGAAGATTAGCTTCGCGTCTCCTACTTTTTTCAGACTAATGATGAAAGTTTGCACAAAAGAGAATTTATCGCGGCTTTCCTCCATACTGCCGTATAATTCCCTAAAATTAATATCAACGTTACAAGAAATATTATTGACGAGATTTCTCTCGGCATTCATCATTCCATAGGATTTAGTGCGTATTTCAATTTCGCCATTTGGCATTTTTTGGATAGAAATGATTTCCGGTTGCGGATAATCCAAAACAGTTATCTTCAAATCTTCTTCGATTAGATTATTATCTAAGTATCTGCGCAAGGAAAGGGTTTTCCCGACATCTCTTGCGCTCGGAGTAAAGTAAAATTTAGCACCTTCCTCGCTGGATTTCAATCTCTCCTGCGGAGTTCTGATTTCGGCATAAGCATTGCGATTTGTCATCGGCAGATTCGGATCAATTAGGTAGCTCCTGCCCACATACATCTGTTTATCATAAATAGGATCATCTATTGGGAGAGCTTTTACTGTGAAAGTGCTTGTTTTGATTGTTCCATCGCTCTTTCGTTCAGCTGATATTTTCACTTTAATTATTCCGGACGATGGGATAGCCCCATTGAAAATGATTTTATTCTGCTGTATGTCAACGTTTATTGCTTTGTATTTTGCTGGAGCCGAGCCAGTAATTTCTACATTTGGCTTCGCTTTTAAGTCCTTGAAAATATTAACATTATAGAAGAAAACTGTATTGCTCCATTTTTGCAGAACCGGCATATTGATTAAAGTTCTTTCTGGATTGATTGCGAAATCTCCATTATATACTACTTGAGTGCTTGGGATGCGTCGCAAAGAATCCAAGATTCTATCAATATTTTGCGTCAAATTCTGATTATCCAGAGGCAAGCCTGCGGAATCTATTTCAGGTTTATTTTGATAAATAATATTCAGCGTGAATTGAGTTTTCGCTTGGTAAAACTTCGTATTATCGCCCTTGGGATGAACAATTGCGCTTACCGCTACGATGTATGAATGATTATTATTAATCGTATATTCTGGCTTCCAAATAAACTTCGAGGAGCTATTTTCTCTATCATTGTGTATTTTATATATTTCATGATTAGAGGCTTCATTTAGCTCCATTGTTTGATTGGTAAGTGGATCGATAATAGTGTAGTTATAGCTAATATTCTCAAATTTTGAATTGGCATAAATGCTATTTAGCGAATCCAATTGAATAATCCGAGATCCATCTTTATCAAGAACAAACAAGGCATTTAGGTTAGTTTTCTCCGGATATATCGAGAAGTCAATATATGATTTATTATCTTCCTTCTGCGGGAGGGTTTCTTTTTTATCTGGCAATAAGAACAACAATGCCGCTAAATATAGGACAAAATATATTTCTACGCTTTTTCGCTTATTTAGTGAATTATTATTTCGGTTATTGCTCATTGCTTTTTCTTATCTTTTCTTTAGGATTCAAGGACTACTTGTTTAGCGAAATCTGATTAATTATCCTCGATAATTCATTTTTCACGCTAAGCTCAATTTCCTCAGACTTTACTTTTTCGAGAGTTAAATTCAGATCTTGTATTTTCGCATTAAATAGCTCGAGGCTCTCATTTGTCTTGCTCATTACTTCGAGCATTTGCGGATTGGGATTCACTGCCTGCAAATTCAATTTGGTATTTTGGTCAATGGAGTTAATAAGGTCTCTTTCTAAGTCAATGATCTTCAGGAAGGAATCATTCATTCTCTCGAAATTGACAGACACAGAAGCAAAATCGCGACTGATTTCCCCTACTTCGAGCAGCAATTCCTCGATAGATTCTTTATTATCATCGTTTTCGGACTTTTCCACAATTTCCATCGGCGTGTGATACATAACGATGAAAAGCATTATCAACATCATTGCTTCGAATACCACGCCAGAGATAACAATATTATCCGTAATGAAATCGCTAAATCTGCGAATGCCAACCAATACTAATAGTATCGCCGCACCGAGATATACAAATGAATTGATTGATGAATAATAAAAGCGATTTACTATTTCCTCTAACCACACACCGGTTCCCTTGAAAAATCCAAGCGGATGAAGCACGGTAACGCTCTGCGAGGAATATCGGAACAATTCTTTTTCGTAAGTGCAGAGTTTCCATAAAGTTAACAATGCAGACAGAGAACTCATCTGCTTGTCGAACCTCAATTCCTTAAAAATTTTAACTATTAGAAATCTGCCTTCTATGCTTGAAATATTATTGATTTTTTTCATTACTATTTATTTCTCTTTTTATCTATTTTTTACTCTTTTATGTCTCAGTTTTTATTCTTGTGTATCAATATTATTATTCTTGTGTGTCTATTTTATTATTCTTGTGTGTCTATTTTATTATCATTTGAATCATCACTATTATATGAAATATCGCTACTTGACATTATTAATTCATCGCCTTCAGTTATCTGTATCTTTTTATATTTAAATAGCTTCGCTAAAAACAATACAATGAATATGCCAAAAGAAAAGATAAAGAAAGTATATTCAAAAATGGTGATACCATAAGGCGAATATGCAGGAATAAAATAGCACATCAAATCTATTGCTACTGCCATTATTGTTGAATATCCAGCCACGAGAATGCTATTCTTGGAAGTCTTCGATTTCTTTGTAAATAAGAATAATGAAGGTATTATCAAATGAAGCAAGAGTGCCAAGCCCTGATAAAGCAACCATGGTGGCGTAAAACGTATATTGAATAAGAATGATTCGGAAGGAATATTAGCATAATAAACGATGATTAACTGGCTGAAAAACAGATACGACCATAAGATATTAAAGCCAAATAACTGCGTAGCGAGACTTGAAATATAGCTCTCGGATTGCTCGTGCTTCAGGAATAAATGAGTTATCAATAGCACCGCGAACAATAAGGTCAGCAAGCTAACGAATAGGTAAAATGTCCAAATCGTGCTTTGCCAAAACTCCTGAATAGTAATATCCTGCACAAAAGCCAATAGATCATAAGAGAATAAAATAAAGAGGAATGACAGCAGGAATAGCAGCAGGTAGTTAAATAACACCTCTGGAGATTTCTTCAATTTAATATAATACAAACTACCGAAAATTAATGCTAAATATATGAATTGTCGCGCATAATAGAAGTAATTCGAGAACCAATCCGTGGTAAATTCATTGAAATACGAAGCCCCATAGAAATTGATATACCTACTTGAAAATATTAGATTTACAGAGAAATAAGCGAGGAAGAAATACCGCATATCAAACAGAGAAATCATATACCTCTTTAATTGAAAAGCAATTCTGGAATTTATGCTTTCCTGCAAAAGATAATAAATTACCGATACATAAAGCATTCCGAATAGCAAAGTATTATTCAAAATTAGATTAATATTAAATCTGCCCGGATTGATAAAATACAATCCAATAAGCATTAAAATGAATATTATATTAAAGACTTTATTTAGCATTTCGCTCTCTATTTTGTAATGTTCGTAAATATTTAATTATTGCCCATTTATCATTATTGTTTAGTTTATGACTCACGGGATACATCAAATTCTGTCCTGCGCTCAAAATGTGGAATATCCGACTATCTGGCAAGACATCTTCCCCTTTGTTCCGAATATCTGGAGGATTCGGGAAGGGGTCTTCATCTTTTTTTAATACAACTTTAGTTACGATTGCCCCCATGCCATCAGCATTATGATTATGGCAATAGACGCAATGCGTTTCATATAAATATTTTCCATATTTCAGGACAAGCTCGCTATTGGGAAGCGGATTGTCCCCATTTTTCACAGAAGATTCGATATCATTCTGCTCAATGCGATAGATATCACCACTAATAGGCACGGAATTTTCAGGACGCAAACTCTCCCACCCCTTATTAGCCGCAAAAATATTGCGAGATTGTGGTTTTAGGTTCAGCCCGTTATCCATATCGCTAATTAGCTCAAATGGTTGACTTTGATTAACAGATTTAAACACATCTGCCCGCAGGAGAATAGTAAATACCAATAATCCTGTGGGAATCAGCCAAAGTATGGCAATCGCTATATGTTTATAAAACTTAGGCAAATTTCTCTATCTTTACATCAAAATCTTTTAATTTCTCTTTTATTATATCTATATTGTAAATATTTTCTAAATATATACTTTGTTTTTCTGTATGAGTTTCGCCGAAATGAAACATTCGGTTAGAAAAAATAAACACTAAAAACAAGCCGACAACTACGAATAAGACTACAAATTCAAATATTACTGGAACGGAATAAATAAAATCGAACATGTGCTTGCCACCAATATCAAGAGGATAACTTATGCGCTGAGTCCAAAATAAAAACGCTATCCCAATATATGCCCCGATTATTCCTAATATCACGCCGATGATTCCATAGAGTCGGGAACTTGCCTCTTGGGCATCTGATTCACGCGGCATTTGTATCAAAGAGAACTCATCCGTATAGTTAAGCCTTAAATAATTAAGGACTTCAAGCACCTTCGGATAATCCCCAGTGCTAACGATTATCTCATAATTATTTTTTTTCATCTTTTGCTACCTCCCACAATGGAATAATTGGCAAATGCTTCACAAATAGCATATATAACAATCCGAATAATCCGAAACTCCCCAAGAATATACTTAGCTCTATAATACTTGGAGCATAGCGCACACCCGCTTCCGAGAGCAATCCAGTGTTTTGCGAAAACACTACGATAATAAATCTCTCCAACCACATTCCAATCAATATTAAAGAGGAAATAGTTATTGAAATCTTAGTATTGCGTCTGAAAGAACGAAGCATATAAAGATGCGGAAGCAAGCAATTAAATACTATCATTAGCCAGAAAATAGTCGATTTTAGCTTAAGACTCAGCAAATCTTGCTCAAAAAGATTATCGTTAAACAAAGTGCCGAATATCTCGATAAAATACGAGAAAAACACAAGCCAAGATATAAAATAAACCATTTTATTAATCTTGTCAAAATGATCATCACTAATAAACTCCTCGAGCCCGAAAGCATAACGAAGAATATGAAGCAAGATCACGAGCATAGCCAAGCCGGAAAATATCGCACCAATTACGAAGTATGGTGGGAATATTGTAGAATGCCACCCAGCCAAGGCAGTAAGAGAAAAATCCATAGCAATAACTGAATGAACTGAAATCACAAGCGCTGTCGCAATCCCAGCAATAATATAATACAGAGCATTGTATGAAGCCCATTGCTGGCGCGAGCCCTTCCAACCAAGACCGAAGAACGAATATAAACTTCTCTTAAACTTTCCATTAATCTTTGTCTTATAAAAAGCTAAATCAGGGATTAAGCCTAAATACCAGAAAATTAAAGATACTACGAAATATGCTACTATTGCGATAAAATCCCAGAATAACGGAGATTTGAAATTAACCCATAGATCGAATTGATTAGGATAGGGAATAATCCACAACCAGCTGAGCCATGGACGCCCCGTATGAATTAGTAAAAATATGCCGGAACAAATAATAGCAATTAAGGTCATCGCCTCGGCTGCACGATTGATTTCATTGCGCCAATCCTGCTTAAATAAAAGCAAAATCGCGGAAATCAAGGTGCCCGAATGGGCTAATCCAATCCAGAAGACAAAATTAGCGATAGTAACGCCCCATGCCGTCTTATTATTGATTCCCCAAAGCTCCAAGCCTTCATAAATCGTGATGCCGAAGGTTACCAAGCCCTGCAATAACAAGAAGGAGAAAAATATCATCAATAAGCGGTAATTATTGCTTGTGCTTCCATTTATTGTCGATAGCGTGTTATTTACTAAATTTCTTACTCTTTCCTGCATATCAATCCCTCATAATATAAAATATTGAAGGTTTCGTCGCTGAATTAACTATTATCTGATACATATTGTCTTTATTTTCGTTCTTAATTTGCTTAAATTCTTCGGAATTCAAATCTACTAATTTTATTGCTTTTAAAGGGCATACTTCCGAGCAAGCAGTGTGATTTTTTTTCGCTTTTTTCTCTGAATCGCTTAAATTATTAAATTCATTTAGTCGCTGAACGCAAAGCGAACACTTTTCGACCACTCCTCTGCTCCGCACAGTAACTTCTGGATTTAGCCTTGCGCGTTGGCGCTTATCAAAATCGATGTAATTATTGCGGAAATTGAATCGACGCACCTTGTATTGGCACGCCGCCATACAGTAGCGCGTCCCAACGCACCTATTATAAATAGTTTCGCTCAATCCCTCGGGGCTATGAGTTGCTGCATTCACGGGGCAGGCAGACTCGCATGGAGCATTTTCGCAATGTTGGCACATGTAAGGAATATAGATGGTCTTCCCGCTTAAATTCTTTGTTTTAATAATCGAGAGCCAATCCATATCTCTATCTTTATCATAATTTTGATATTCTGGAGCTGGAGTATTATTTTCAATTCTACACGCTGCGATACAAGTGTTGCAGCCAGCGCATTTATCGACATCGATGAGTAATCCCCATCTATGCCCCAGAAATTCATAATTATTATGAGATATACTATCTTCTGCTAAGCTAATCTTTTGGAAGAAGTTCTTTGCAAAGTTGTCATCTTTTTTCTGCTTGAAAATGTCGTAAGGATTATCATAAGTAAATGCTTTATCTGCTTTATTAGCAAGTGGATCAATATTACTTGCCTTTAAAGTAATATCGTTAGCTAAATGAATTTGCTCTTTAAATCGCTCATCAACATCACTAACTCTTATGATTTCATTAGCATTAGAGAGAGTAGCTGAAAATCTTTCATCATCTTTTACAAAATCATAATATCCATCATACTTCTGCAGATCGCTTACTCCAAGATTCTTGAAAACATCAAAAATAAGCTCAATATCAGTAAAAGAATCTGGATTAAGTGGCTTCACTACTGGTTGCTGAACGCCATATTCTTTAAATAATGTTTGCCCATCAGCCCATGCCTCTAAAAAGTGGCTTTTTGGTATATTTATCAATGACTTATTACTATTCACATAAGAAATATAGATAAAATCATTTATATATGAGCTATCAAGATCTAATTTGTTTAAATTATAAGAACTTAACAATAATGATTTAGATTTAAATATTTCAGCTAATTTAACATTAACTTTATGAGTAGTATAATTATAATATGCTTGTCTTGATAATAGCTGTATTTCTGTGCGATGTCCTGTAAGTTCTGAATATTGGATTGATTTCTCAAAAGAATCCACATATTTGCTACTATCAAATTCGAGATTCATAAATCTCCTAACATCATCCGCATATTTATCGATAAAAATTACATTTTCCTTTGCGGAAGAAATAATATTTACAAGTCGCTCCAAGGCAGGGGAATTTCTATTTTCGATAAAGATATAAGCATTATCGAGTTTGCTCAATTTATTGTCAATAAACTCAGAGCAATAATCGATTATATCTTCTCTTTTTATGCTTTTTTCTTTGTGAGATGATTTCCAGAACCTATTGGAATTATATAGGTTATAAATTTCATTTAACACAGGTGCATCAATAAAAGTATTAGCATCATCATCAATTTCTTGGGGTAAGAATTGAATGGGTTTCCCCTCGAAGACCTTAATTAATAATTTATATAGACCATTTTCACTTGGAAGGTAAGTCCTATAATAATCATACGCACCAAATTCCTGCTTTTCAATAGGAAGCACAGCCGGAAAAATATCTTGCTCGGGTCTCCTGCAAGACATTGCAATACCAGCACTTAGCAAGGACAATTGATATATAAAACTTCTTCTATCCATATTTATTTCATTATTTATGATGACAGATTAATGATGGCAGGCAGAGCAGTTTTCTGGTCCCTTGCCCGGATCATTTGGTAATCTGATACATCCTTCTTTTTCTTTAATTTTATTGATCATTTTGCCGAAATACGGCTGAGTCATAGGCTTTCCAGATTGAAAATTAATTTTATCATTTGTCATAAAAATACCGCTAACCTCTCTCGGCGGGACGATTTTGGATTCAGGATTTCTATGACAATCCAAACACCATTTCATTGTCATTCTTGTAGTTAGCTTATTTGAATCCAGTAATTCCACTTCATTATGACACGAAGAGCAATCCATCTGTCGATTTACGTGATTTTTATGCGAGAAATGCACATAATCAGGTAATTTATATATTCTCTTCCATATTAATACAGAATCGTTATCCGAGCTTAAATTCAATGGTTTCATCGCATCAACTTCATTTCTAAAAGCAATATGACAGGTCATGCAAGTATGTATAGATGGTATATTTGCGTGCTTATTCGTGGTCGCATCATAGTGGCAAAATGTGCATTTCATTCCCAATTTTTCAATATGCGTTTTATGCGAGAATGGCACAGGTTGCGATGGCTGAAAATTCAGATTCCCTATTGAATAATCATAAGCATAAAACAAAGATACGACAACAATCCCCAGCCACACTACAGCAAGGATAAGGCGTTTTTTCAATATATAATCTCTGCTTTTCTGCACGATTTCATAGTTTAATTTCTAATTTACAAATATACAAATTTTATCTTGAATTATCTCTATTATTCTTGGAAAGTATATAATAAAATAGCGACTTTCCCCAAAGGAAAGTCGCCATCTACATTGTTAAGTGATCGCTCTAACTATACCATTTTATATAGCTTATAGCTTTTACCAGATTTTTTAAATACTAATCTGTAAGTTGAAAAGAAATCATAGATGATCACTGCCTCGAAATCGCCTTTGGCATGACCATACGCTCCGACTGCATCAACATTCTTCCGAAGAACGCAAGTAAATTCCTTATCATCAATGTTAATCACTCTTCCGCCTTGACCATCTTCCATATTAATTTTCAAGGTAATTTCGTAGAGTTTTGAGCCATTCACAGTATTTGAAAACAGCTTGTATCCACCCTCTTCAAATCCTGCTTTCGTATTAGGAAATGATTTTTCTTCATTGGTCTCTGGGTCTGTTATTGTTATGTTTTCAGCCGGATTATCAAAGAAATTATCTTCTAAAATCATCGGGAATTGAATCATCTCGGATAACTTCTTGATATTATTTTCTTTTAATGCCGCTTGGAAACTTGTAAAGAATGTAGAGAAATCAGCAAAAGAAACCTTGTCTCCTGTTATAAGACCACTGACGAGAATCTTCGTAGCCTTCTCTAATGCTTCTTGAACTGGCTCTACATCAGAAGAAACGAAATTAATCGTAGCTTGTTGCTTTACTTTTCCATAGAGCAATTATGTTAGTTGCTCAGCATCAGCGTCGCTTTTGAAATCAAATTCATAATTAGAACTTGCCATCATTTCGTCATCTGCTAATAAAAGTCTTACTCTCCTTATTTCAGCATTCTTAGCTCCATCAAATTTCTTGTCGAGTTGTAATTTAATAGATATTTCCCATTTTCCATCTACTAATTTTGGAGTATAGGTTCCGTCGACTACATTAAAGTATGAATAGGCTTCGGGAAAAGAGTGAGCTTTCAACTCTTTTGAATAAAGCGAAGAGAATGACATCATAGATAATATGATTGCCATTATTAGAGCACCTTTGATTTGATTTTTTATCATTTGGACACCTTGAAATTTATTATTAAACTAAATATTATATTTCGATAATCGCATATTTATAAGAACACGAAATTATAAAAAATCTGTCATAAATACAAAAGAAAATTTGAATAAAGACAGTGGTTAATAAAAAAGATTTGATAATAAATAAAGGACTTCAAGCATTACCAATCGTGTTGCTTGAAGTCCTTTTTGATATTCTTATAGAAAAATATGCTATTTGCTAATTTCGTGAAGGAAGAAGGCAGAAGCCTTTATTCCACCATAGAAGTTATCCAGAGCGAAGTTCTCATTCGGAGAATGGATGTTATCAGTTGGGAGACCTAAGCCCATTAATACGGTCGGAGCATTCAGAGCAGAGCCGAATAATGCCACGATACCGATTGAACCGCCTTCTCTCATATACACTGGATCCACGCCAAATGCTTGCTTCATTGCTCTTTCGCAGGCTTTGATTGGCTTTGTATTCATATCTACGACTACTGGCTCTCCGCCGTGTAAATATGTTAGCTCAGCTTTTACAGTCTTCGGAGCGATTTGCTGAATGTATTTATTCAGTAATTCGTATACTTCTTTTGAGCTTTGCTTTGCGACTAAGCGAATGGAGATTTTAGCTGTTGCGACGCTCGGAAGCACTGTTTTTGCTCCTTCGGCGATATATCCGCCATAAATACCATTCACATCAAGCGCAGGGCGACCCCAAGTTCTTTCAAGCGTTGTGAAACCTTTTTCGCCGTTAAGAGCTTCTACCCCAAGATCTTCCATATATTTAGCTTCATTATATGGTAGCTTCTTGAAGGCATCTCTTTCTTGCTGAGTTAATTCAGTTACATTATCATATAGCCCAGGGATTGCCAATTTGCCATTTTCGTCCCAAAGCTGTTCAATCATTTTGCATAATACGTGAATTGGATTATCCACAGCACCGCCGAATGAACCACTATGTAAATCTCTATTTGGACCTGTAACAGTTAATTCAGTGTAGCAAATTCCGCGCAATGCGTAGCAAATTGTCGGAAGTCCTTCTGCGTACCATTCAGTATCGGATACGATAACATAATCGCATTTAAGTTTTTCAGCATTATTAACAATGTAGTCGTCAAGATGGCTGCTTCCGCATTCTTCTTCGCCCTCAATCATTAATTTTACGTTGCAGGGGAGTTTCCCTTCCGTTTGCATCAACGCTTCAATTGCCTTAATGTGAGTGAATAGCTGACCTTTGTCATCCGCTGTTCCTCTGGCGAATATTTTCCCATTCTTAATAACAGGTTCGAATGGCGGGCTGTCCCACAGCTGTAATGGATCTACCGGCTGCACATCATAATGTCCGTAAATTAGAATGGTCGGCTTGTCGTCGCCAGCTTCTAACCATTCGCTATACACGACGGGGTGACCTCCCGTTTCAAGTATTTCTACATTGTGCATTCCTGCTTTTCTCATAGAATCAGATACCCAAGTAGCGCATCGTGCCATATCTTTGTTGTGTGCCGTAACGCTGCTGACGCTTGGGATTTTCAGAAAATCTACCAATTCAGCAAGGAATCTGTCTTTATTTGTTTCTATGTAGTTAACAATATCGTTCATATTTTTATAAATTATAGTTAAAATTTTAAATATCTTTCCCAATGTAAATATAGTTCCCAAGTCGCCCGAACATCGCGCAAGCAATATTCAGAGATTTCGTTAATTCTTCCATCTTTAAAATACTGAGCTACTTTGCTACCGTCCACTCCTTCTGCTTTTGGGGAGGTGATCCCGAAAGCCCTCGTGAAGAAATCGAAATTATATCGGCGAGTAGCCCCGCTCATAGTTGGCATATAGAATGTAAGCTCATCAATCAAATCTGTATGCTGCTGATAATTGAACTTTGTGCCGCTCATTAAGTTTCGAGAGGGACGCACCCCAAGCTTTGCAGAGCGAAGCATTAAGAAAGGTGCATCAAAATTCCTGCCATTAAATGAAATTAAGTGCAAGCTCGGATATTTATTTAATATTTTCCAAAAAGTCTCTAAAAGAGTCTTCTCATTGTATTGATACGAGATATGCCCATCTGCGAGCTCGCACTGAAGCATTTCGCCATCTGCTAAACTGTCGTTCAAAGAGAAGGCAGAAGTCTTAGAAGTGAAGCGTTCATCAGGGTTTTCCGCTGCTGGATTTGAATATTCCACCATCTGCATACCAATGCATACAGCTCGCGCCGTAAGTGGCGAAAGAGCCATTTCATTTTTCCGCTGCTGGATTTCTTCCTCTGTTTCTGCTCGTCTCAGAAGGTATTCCTGTTGGGATTCGGACAAAGCATCAAAATCTTCGGGAATAGTTTCAATATCAAATACAAGATAATTCTTCATTTGCGTGTTTCGTTTTTTATCAAAGAAATACGATTTACTTCTCGCATTTATTATGCCATGTTTTTTTGGAATCAAGTGAAATTACAAAAAAAGGATTGCAAATATACGAAATATTAATATAATAATATACTAAATAATAAATAAAAAAAACATTTATTAAATAAGGCATAATCTTTGCATATAGTATAGTGAATATTGTAAATATTAGTAAAATTATATGAAATTTGGCTATTATCCTAAGTTTGCCCCTGCTATCTTGATAATATTATTATTGGGATTGGCGGGCTGTAGCTCTGCAAATAAATGCCCAAGCAACCCATCAATAGGCAATGCAGGCAGCATAATTAACTCGAGCGATGACGAATTATTGCCCATTAGTTATAATAATAAAATTTATTTTACTGTAGTTCATAGAGATAGTAAAAATCCACGAAACAACAGCGAAAATACGTATTTCGCAGCTATTGATACAAAGGGTTATTTCCAAATACCACGAGTTGATAAAGTAATTCCCACTAATCAAATTAGCAAGGCTGGATCTCCAACCTTTTACCTTGATAAAGAAAACAACCGCTTAGAAATGTATTTCGCCGGAGCTTCGCTTAAGAATCATCTCGATAAGGATATTTATGTAGCATTCTACTCGAAAGATGGATGGACAGACCCCAAGCCTATTTCAGACAATATCAATACTGATAAATATGAATCTCATCCATTTATTTCTCAAGATGGAAAATACCTGATATTCGCTTCTGACCGCGATGGCGGAAGCGGAGAAACCGATCTCTATATCTCATTTAGAGATGTTAGCGGTAATTGGGGAACAGCAAAGAACTTGGGGAACACCATCAATACCGCAAAGAGAGAAATCGCTCCTTTCATCGCTCCTGATGGCACTCTGTTTTATTCTTCTGATGGGTTTATGGAAAATTCTGGCTTGGATATTATTAAAGCTGAAAGAATCAATGATGAATCTTGGGGCAAACCATCTATGCTAAACCAACCAATAAACTCGGCTAATGATGATTTGGGTCCTGCCATGCACAATAATAAGATATTCCTTTCATCAAATCGCCCGAATGGCTGCGGAGGATACGACATCTATTCATTTGAGCTATGCAAAGATGCTATATTAACTGGAAATATCAAGGGAACTCAAGCCCCAAATATTAAAAATCAAGTAACTCTATTCGATGAACTAAACAACGTAATCCAAAGCAAAGAAGTGGCTGCTGGCGAATCTTATAAATTCGACTTAGCTCCAAACAAAGCATATAAAGTGGCATTCAAAAGTCAATGCAATCCGAAAGATACTTATTATGAATTCAAGGTGCCTTGCTCTGATAGCACGCAAATTCATTATACTGCTGATTTCGAGGCGAACTATGACTTGCTAACCTTCAATTTAGAGGACTATCAAATACCATTCTTCGTTTCCGGATATTATCGCCCGAATACTACGGAACATCTCGAAAACTTAAAAATGAAGTTTTTGCAAAATTTCTTCGGAAATGCCGATAGCACTCGATATATTCAAAACCCAGGCGATGAATATAATGATTATTCCAATCAAGTAGATATTGCGATGGAAAATGCCGCTCACTTCATTATTGAAAGATTGATTAACATTCAAAGCGGATGCGTAGACCCCAATGCCAAAATTCTAATTGAAATACGAGGATACGCAGACCAACGCCCTATCTCTAACGTAGCTAAATATGCAGATGAAACAATAGACGACAATAGGCTCGGCTTCTTGGTCCCACGCGGAGCAAAGATGGATAACATCCTATTATCCAAATTACGAGCATACCATACTTTTAAGTTATTAGAAGCAAAATTAAGAGAGAATGAGACTTACAATCAGCATCTAAGCAAAATCAAATGGAAAATCATCGGAGAGGGCGAAGATACAAGCTCTACAAATGAGGATATTAAGAAAAGAAGAGTAAGCGTAAATATTACATTAAAATAAGAATACCAAATTCCAAAGCATATTACGATTCTAACTCTGGCACAATAAACTTGTTACATCAGAAAGAAAGCGACCGACAATGGTATTTCTCAAAATATATATTAAAATTTGAATAATTATTCGGCAATAATCAAAAATATAAATAGTGTTTTTACGTTTTCATAGTGATATTAATAATTAACTAAAAAAATGGAATGGACGGATTAGACAAATCAGCTGTAAATAAGGAATACGAAATAGAAGCTACCGAGGCAATGATTCTATTCAGGAATGCCTTGGCAGAGCTTATGCCAATTTTTCAAAAAACAGATATTAAATGGAATATGCTCGACGAAAACGATGATTATTATGCTCTTTGCGAATCATTGTTTAATATGATAGTTATTAATAAATTTAGTAATATCGCAGAGCGCAAGCACGTCGAGATGAAAGAATTTGCAAATTATGGTTTCCACCATAAAACTTTGAAAGACTTGAACTATATTGAAGTCAAATCATACCATCATCCCGATGCGATATTGAGCTTTAATTACATTCTTTCGAAGAATAAGCCACTTGATATCATCGTTTGCAATATGCTCGACAAGCAGGGCAAAGTAATCGATGCGAACGTAGAAGCGGAATTTGACAAATCAGATTTTACTTTCAGATTTAAATAATAATGGCAAAAAGCAAAGCATCAATAACAGTATGAATAATTAACAGCCGAGGGATAATCGCTTATCTTTCGGCTGTTATTCTTTAGTAGAAAATTGAATATTAATGGATAAGTAGAGAAAAACATAATGGAATTTGACGATATAAATAATATTTGCCTATCAATGAAAGGGGCATATTTAGAATTTCCTTTCGACGAAACCACAGCTGTGTATAAAGTCGGTGGGAAGATGTTCTGCTTCGTGGATATTAATTCATTCCCACTTATGTTTAATCTAAAATGCCAACCCGAATACTCCTTGGAATTACAAGAAAAATATCCATTCATAAGCCCCGGATATCACATGAATAAAAAGCATTGGATCACGCTAATCAGCGAAGATTCAAGCAATGATGCAATTTGCAAGGAATTGATACATAATTCGTATACATTAGTATTTGCGAAGCTAAGCAAGCAAATAAAATCTGAAATAAACTAAAAATACAAGTAAATTAAAGCACAAATAAATTATTAGCAGGCACCACAAGCAATAATGATGGCAAAAAAATGACGGCAAAAAGCGAAATAACAAATAAATGGGATAACTATTCCGTCGGCAAAGACCATAAAAGCGATTTGCAATTTCTGCAATATGAATTATCGCAGAAATTTGATAATTATGACGACAACCTGATCCATAAAGCATTTAACTGGACTATTGCTGCTCATAGGAATCAAATCCGCAAATCAGGGCAACCATATTACACGCATCCGCTCGAAGTGGCGAGGATTATTATAAACGAGATCCCGCTGGACGACGTCTCCGTAGCAGCCGCTCTTTTGCACGATGCTTGCGATAACTCCGATTTCTCTATTCAAGATATTGAAACAGAATTTGGCAGAGAAATATACAGAATAGTAAAAGGTATCAGCCAGATACAAGTAATCAGCAAATTCGGTATTAAAAACGCCGATAGCTATCGGAAAATAATCATCACTTGGTTCAGTGATATTCGGATTATTATCATCGCATTGGCAGACCGCCTGCACAACATGAGAACAGTGGAGTTCCTCTCCCCAGATGCTCAGCAAAGATTAGCCCAAGAAACAATGGATATTTATGCGCCATTTGCCAACCGCTTCGGCTTGGGTAGCTTTAAGTGGGAAATAGAAGACTTAGCCTTCAAAATTCTAAACCCCGCTAAATACGATGAGATAATAGAGAAACTGCAATTGTCCAAAGAGGACAGAAAGCTATACGTAAAAGAATTTATTAAGCCACTGCACGACGCATTGACGCAAAATTTAATCTTTTCGAATCATAATATCAGCTTTGAAATATCCGGCAGAGCAAAGCACATTTATTCAATCGCAATGAAGGAAATTCTGCGCGAAAAAAATATGGATGAACTATATGACCTCTTCGCCGTGAGAATTATCGTCGATAATGAGAATATCGAATATTGCTACGCCGCACTCGAAGCAGCTACGCAGGTATATCAACCAATCCCGGGCACGCTCAAAGATTACATCAAAGAACCAAAAGAAAATGGCTACCAATCCATTCACTTAGCCGTGATAGGAATGCTAAATAAGCCCGTAGAAGTGCAGATCCGCACAAAACAGATGCACGAATATGCCGAGAATGGAATGGCGGCTCACTTCAAATATAAACCGGGCAACGTCTCCAATGATTCAATACTCGAGCAGGAGAATTATGAGGAATGGATTGATTCTATCAGAAGTATTTTTGAGAATAGAGATTATGAATCAATTCGCGAAAAATCCCTTATGCCATCTGCCCTGCATATCGACAGCATCACCGTGCTGACGCATACTTTGGAGAGCAAAAATTTACCGGCAAATTCCACGGCGCTGGACTTCGCATACGCAATTCATACGGAAATTGGCAATACCTGTATCGGGGCAAAAGTAAATGGCAAAATCGTTCCACTTTCACACACATTAAGCAATGGAGACCAAGTAGAAATATTAAATTCAAATACTTCGCATCCAGAGAAAGCGTGGCTTGAAATCGTCCGCACTGAAAAAGCAAAATATGCCTTAAAAAATCACTTTAAGCAAGAGGAACATAAATATAAAAAAAGTGGGTTCGATAAGTGGATCAATCTGCAAAAAGAATATAGCACCCAGCTCTCCGAGGTGGAATTTGACTTCCTCGTCAGAGATTTGAAATTTGCAAATTCCAGCGATTTCTTCGTTAGCCTTGGTAATAGCAGCATCGATATTGATTATATCGATAATTATTTATTAAAGAAATTAAGTTTAGAAAAAAATAACTTTATCGATAATAGAGACTTCAAGTCCTCTGTCTCCCACTTAATCAGCAATGTATTGAACCAATTAAATAGCGATAATTCAATACTAATGGAGTGCTGTATGCCGATGCCCGGCGACCGCATCATCGGCGAAATGATAGAAAATACAAAGCTGAATATTCACCGCCGCTCCTGCAAAAAAGTAGCAGAATTGCTCAATCCGCCTCGCCCAAATATAATCAGTCTTAGCTGGCAGCAATTGGATTTCATGGAATTTCCTACAAAGATATTAATCATCGCCGAAATTAATGATAAGATTATCCCACAAGTAACCGGCTTACTCGCAAAATATGATAGAATAAACATCAAAGGCGTTAACTTCAACACAGATAATGATCAATTCAAAGGCACACTCAAGTTATCAATATCCTCAATCTATCAATACAATCAATTATTGGAAGATATGAGGCAGATAGAAGGCGTCCAAAGTGCCGAAAGAGTATGATAACTACAAAATAGCACAATTGGGAAAAATCGCATAATTTTGTTAAGAATCAGTTAATTACCCCTTTTTTTCAACAACAGCAAATTTAAGTATATCATAATCGTTTAATAGTTTTTATTTTTTAGCTCAAATAATAGAATCGGAGTAATCAGAATGCGAAAATGGAAATTAGATGATTCAGCAGAATTATATAATATCAATGGCTGGGGTAGCGGATATTTCTCGATAAATGATAAGGGAAATGTCGTAGTAAAGCCATCAAGCAAAGGCGTGCAAATCGACCTAAAAGAACTAATCGACGAATTGCAAATTCGTGATGTCTCAATGCCAGTCCTATTGAGATTCCCAGATATTCTCGATAATAGAATCGAGAGTATATCAAAATGCTTCGAAAAAGCATCAGAGGAATATAACTTCAATGGTAAATATTTTAATATTTACCCGATAAAAGTTAATCAAATGCGCCCAGTCGTCGAGGAAATCGTCAGATATGGTAAGAAATTCAACGTAGGATTAGAAGCTGGCTCCAAGCCCGAACTCCACGCCGTATTAGCAAATACTACCAATCCAGATGCTCTGATAATATGCAACGGATATAAAGATGAAGATTTTATTGAATTAGCTCTATTAGCACAAAAAATGGGCAAGAAAATCTTTATCGTAGTAGAAAAATTAAATGAGTTAAAACTTATAATAAATATTTCTAAAAGAATTAAAATCAAGCCGAATATCGGAATACGCATAAAATTAGCAAGTTCCGGAAGCGGAAAATGGGAAGAATCCGGCGGAGACCAAAGCAAATTTGGGCTAAATGCCTCCGAACTTCTCGAAGCTCTATCAATTGCTGAAAATGCAAATGTAATGGATTGCATCAAGTTAATTCATTTCCATTTGGGTAGCCAAATCACAAAAATCCGCAAAATCAAAAGCGGGCTCCGCGAATGCTCACAATTCTATATTCAGCTGAAGAAAATGGGTTGCGGAATAGAATACGTCGATATAGGCGGAGGACTCGGAGTGGATTACGATGGTTCGCGTTCCACCAGCCCGCACAGCATTAACTACGCATTGCAAGAATATGCCAACGATGCTATATCAATGATGCAAGATGCCTGCGAAAAGCACGAATTGCCACACCCGAATATTATTACAGAATCCGGACGTTCGCTAACTGCGCACCATTCAGTGCTGGTTTTCGACGTATTGGAAACAGCTACTCTCCCTATCTGGGATTATGAACACGAAGTAACAGATAATGATCACGAGATTGTCCGTGAATTATTCAAAATTCACGAAGCCCTCTCGCCTTCTACAATGCTTGAATCATGGCACGACGCTCTGCAAATGAGGGAAGATGCCCTCGATCTTTTCAGCCTCGGATTATTAGATTTAACTACTCGCGCATTAACCGAACGCCTATTCTGGGGAATAGCTGCGGAAATTAATAGATTGGGAATGGACCTAAAGCATGTGCCAGAAGAATTAAGAACTTTATCTAAGTCATTATGCGATAAATATTTCTGCAACTTCTCTTTGTTCCAGTCTTTGCCAGATTCATGGGCAATAGATCAGATCTTCCCGATAATGCCAATTCATAGACTAAATGAGAGACCATCTCATTCAGCTACAGTCCAAGATATTACTTGCGACTCAGATGGAAAGATAGATAGGTTCATCGGTGCTCGCGATTATGCTAATTTCATTAATTTACACGAGCTTAAAAAAGACGATCCGTATTATATCGGTGTATTCCTCGTAGGAGCATATCAAGAAATTTTGGGCGATCTGCACAATCTTTTCGGCGATACAAATGCCGTTCACGTAATCGTCAAAGATGATGGATATGAAATAAAGCAAATCATAGAGGGCGAAACCGTAGCAGAAGTCCTTGATTACGTCCAATATGATGCGAAAAAATTAGTCCGAAATATGGAGACATGGGTTACTTCCTCCGTAAAGGCAGGCACAATCAGTGCTACCGAAGGGAAAGAATTCCTAACCATCTATCGCTCTGGATTATACGGCTATACCTATTTGGAATAAGATCAATCATTCCAAATTCATTAACAAATACTCCTGAATATCGCTAAGACATTCAGGAGTATTTTATTATGACTCAATATTATGTATTGATACTTACTTAATTGTCGCCTTCCCGCGCCCAAATAATGAGGCGTAATCAGCTGGAGCATACATTGCTTCTGCACTAATTGCCGGCACGCTAAATGTGCCTCGGTTAGTAACTCTTACCATAAAGTAATATTCTCTATATTGATTTGGAACATCTGCGAATAGATATAATCTATCATCGCGAATATCCAAGTTCCGCAGAGCGATCATTTTATCGGATTGGAATGTTGCTCTATTTACTTCTGGTAATCTTGGGTTCTCTATTTCTAAGCAAGCTGGCAAGAGATTGCTAATTACTACATTGTTAATATTCTGCGGAGAGTTCACGCTGATTTTGCAATATAAGATTTGCCCTTGCACCGCATTATTCAAATCAATTTTAGCTTTGGTTTTATAATCTAAATACTCTCTGCGTATTGAAATATTTCTATCATAATCCGGAACAAAGGCTTTAGTAATACCCGATACCGTGAAATAATAGTGCATATGCCCTTTGCCGGTAGCTTTTATTGAGATTGATTTCATAGTAAACTCCTTCTCATTTAAGCTAATATCCGTGTTTTGAGATGATTTGATCAACTTCCCATCAGCATAGATATTTAGGTTTAACTCTGAGTTCTCCTGCCCTCTGGCAACTTTTCCAAGAGCTAACATTACAAAGGCGAAATCTTGAGTAGATTGAGCTTTATTCATCTCCAAAGCATTTGAATTAATGAATCTAACTAATTCCGGAATCTTTGGATTTTGCGGATCAATATCAGCTAACACATAGAGCATAATAGCATTTGACCTAATGTAAGAATCGAAGTCATCGCCGATTGAGCGCGCATTTTCCTCATACGCAATAGCTTTCTCTGTAAATTCATTAAAGATATTCATTTTGCCTGCGTAAGCATAAGCTCCGGCGAGCAAATACCTTGTGTCACTTGTTAGCAATTCTTGATGTGCTTTATAATAATTCATTGTTGCCACATCAGGATAGCCAGCCATTGCCAATACATAAAGGGAATAGATCAACTCTTTATTCGCAATTTTGCGGGATTGTATTTTATTATTAACATAATAGCGATAATCAGTCGTTAGGTTCTGTTTAGCTCTTTTAGAAATATATCTTAATAGCTTTTGATAACTGCCCTCATTTACTTGGAAATTTGCTTTCTTTGCCGTAGTCAAGAAATGCGCAGCATAAACAGAGGCATAATAATGGGCATTTTCGTCAGTCGTCCAATATGCAATGCCTCCGTCCCATCTTTGATTAGCAGCAATCTTGTTAATTACCTCGCTAATATAATAGATAGTATTAGAATTTTTGAATGTATTCGGAGAGATAATACTTGCTAAATCGCCGAAATATATCAGTGGAAATGCCTTCGATATTGTTTGCTCCATACATCCATGCGGATATTCCATAAGTTTTTTGAGAATAGATGAATATGCTGTTGCGTATAATTTAGAAATGCTAATATTCGCTTGCACTAAGCCATCGTAATACTCTTCTGGGATACGTAGATTAACCGTTTCGCCGGCTTTTATTGTTCCTGTCTGATTAGAAATAGTGTAAGGATTTACGGGACGCACTGGGATTTCTATTTTTTCTTCGGATTTTGCTCCGCCGATTGTCGCAAATTTTATAACGCCTTCGCCGATTTCATTTTTGGCTTTTACTTTAAATTCCACAGTAGTATGAGAATTAGCTGGAATACTTACGCTCTGCTCATCTGCGGAAGTCAGATAGACTGCCATATCAGCCGATACTTTTAATCGTGTTGAAATTGCCTTCCCTGTTGTATTAATAACTGTAACTGGCATAATTAGCTCATCTTCAGGAGCCAAGAAGCGCGGTATTTCTGGCTCAATGATTAAGTCATTATATACCTTCATTGCTTTCTCAGACGCTCCCATCTTCCCATCTTTATAAGCTACAGCCATAAACCTTACTTCGCTATTAATATTCGGGATTTCTATTTGAAATTCCGCTTTCCCAGATGAATTGGTCTCAACTATTCCGCTCCAATATGAGAAAGGTTTGAACCTTTTGGTCTTTATTGGATTCGTCCTGCTCTTTATTAATGATTCATAATCAACATCTTCCATATCATCGCCACCAGTGAGAGATGAAGTCTTTACTATCTCCGGCAATAAGAACTTATAAATGTCAAAGCTCTTTGTTCTGAGTGGTTTCGCTGAATAGAAATATGTGTATGGGTCTGGGGTTTTATAATTATATAATTGTAGAATCCCCTCATCCACTGCGGATAAAGTAACATAAGAGTTTGGAGTATTTGTATTTAGATTTACTTTAACTGTGGTGTTTGGCTTTATTTCGCTTGGGGTAATGATTTCTGTTATAATCTTATTCTCTGTTTTTTCTATTTCAATTGATTTATATCCGTGAGCAACGAAAAACGGAGTGGAATTATCGGGAGTATGTTTCTTGAATAGAGTTGCCGATACATACACATTCGGTAAGTATTCATCTTTTAGATCAAAGATAATCTCCGCACTTCTATTCTCTACATTTACGTATTGATAGCTCTCAACGCCGTTTCTTTCGAGAGTTACGAGCATTTTCCCATTGAATGGAGTAGTAAATAGCACCTTTGCTTTTTCTCCTGCTTGGTATTTCTCTTTATCTATTATTATATCTACTCTTCCTTCTTTATCGACTTCAAAAGAACCTGCTGTGGAACTTGCCCAGCCATAAGCGTAGAACTCATAACTTGAGTAATTCGGCATTCCTTTTTCGGATACTTGTAATTCGTATCTGCCAGATTTCTCCACTGCAAATTTTGTTTCCTTCGCTGAAGATGAGCTGGATATTTCCTTCTCCCATTCTACATACTGCTTTTCTTCAGATGAATAATAAAATTTATCAGAATAATCCTTTTTCAGAACGGTTTTCCACTCGTATCGAATCAACTTCATTGTCATATTCTTATTTGCTATTGGATTGCCATTCTTATCCACTAATATAGACATTGCCGAGAGATTTTGATTCGTTCCGAAATAGGATCCCTTCATCTTTACTCCTGCATAAGTTTCGAATGGGAATACTTGGAACTTATGTGTTTTAATAACAGATCTACCATATAAATCAAAAACATTCACAACTGAATAAGCATCGAAATAGCCATTCGTAGTTGCTTCGGCAGGAATTAAATATTCTGCTGTGCCTTTACCATCTTGATTTAAAAAGCCTTCTCCGATGAATGATTCTATCTCTGGTTTATCATTTTTCTTCCCCACGAAGGAGAAATCTGAAAACTTGGAGCTGCGGAACTGCTTCTCAACGAGATGGAAATCTGCTTGCCATTTCAGTCCCGATGCCTTCGCACCGAAAAGAAATTCAGCATCTATATACACATTTACCTTTTCGCCTGGCTTATAATCGGGCTTATCCGATTTCAGTGCTACGCGAATTTTATCCGGCACAAAATCCTCGACATTTATCAAACGGCTATTTATGTATTCTCCGGAGGCAGTGTATAGCTCTATTCTATATATTCCAGTTAATAAATAATCAGGCAAATCAATGGCTAATTCAAAGCCACCTTGAGGATTTACGTTGCTCGAAAATTCTCTGAAAAGTGCACCATTCGGAGAAATCATCTTTACGATTACAGGGAAATCCTGAACCACTTGCATCTGTTTATTTCTGATAATTGCCGCGATGCGAGCAGTCTCGCCAGGACGATATAGATCTCGCTCGCCATAAATATATGCAGAATAAACATCGCTACCCTTGTAATTTCCGGCTACGTCGAAGCGCGAGGTCTCTATCTCCGTATTTTCTAAATCAAGATAGTTGAAATCCTGAGCATTTTCCGCTACTATTAATCGCGGCTGGAAGCCGTTAAGTCGCTTATTGATAGAATCAATTTTAAGGACACCTTCTTTGTCTGTTCGTCCCGATACAATCGTTTGATTATTGGTAGAAATCAAGCTAATTTCCACATCGCTAATCGGCTCGGTTGTTTCAATAGAATTACAAAATACCATGAGCTGGCTTCCGGACATCTTAGCAATTATACCAATATCCGTTAATGCTATGGTTTTACTGGAGTTAATCCATCTATCCTCTGTGGAGTACACATTTACAATATATAAACCCTTATCGTTTGTTGGGATTGTTTTCTGTAAATTTACTTGGAATTTCTCAAGCCAATTTTGATTATTTTTAAGGGATTTCTTCTCTTTATAAAGCACTTTCCCAAAATTATCGGGATCAATTGCTGAAGTGCCATAATCACCAGAATCATAATATGAATATTGATTCAAATAATAGAGTAAGTTATTTTTGAATATTTGACACACTTCTACTTCGACTTCATCAACATTCACGGCATTTACTTCAAGAGTTTTTTCTCCATTATATCTTAAATATCTTCCGCTTTTATCGGCGAAATTAATTGCTGGATCCAGATTAACAAAGGAGAAATCTTGCTCGAAATCACTCTTCAGAGTGCCGCCGGCATTGCCTGTCAATCCCTTTCTAATAGTTACATTGACGGAAGAGGAATTTTCGAAATTACCAGTAATACGGACTTTGTTGTCCATAAAAGCATATTGAACAGTTTTGGCAGGATTATATGAAACGAAATTTGCAAATGTCTTTTCATCAACGCCTTGCGTGAAAGCAATCTCCAACCAACCAGAAGAGCCATCAAAGCCCGAAGCCGTCCCGCTTACTTCCAATTCCTGTTTAGCAGGTAGACTGTATTTAAAGACTTCGTCTTTCTCTAAACCTTTCTTTCCATAAATACATTGAGCGCCGGATTTTACAATCACTTCGATATTCTGTGCAATATCAGTTTGTTGAATTTTTTCGAGCACAACACTTAATTTAGTAGCGTCCGATTTGCTGTTAATCTTGACGTTATTATATTTATTGCCGTTGATTTTTACTTCAATATTTGGCTTAATATTATCAAGATAAACGGGATAGTTAAATTCTAAATTTACCTGAATATTCGCTTTATAATATTCGTATGGGATGCTGCTCCAAAAATATTCAGCTCGTAGAGGCTTGAAATCAGGAGTGCTAAATTCTATTTTCTTATCCCCAAGAGGTAAATCCTTAGCATCAAAAAGTGCTGCGCTTGTTAGCTGAGCCTCATACTTCTGAATGGGCTCTAACTTCGTAAGCGGTGAGAATAGGAAGGTATTGGGCGAAATCCATTTATATTTCCCCTTCACTTCTGGAGTGAATTTAATAAAGTTATCATCTAACCACACATTCAGCTTATTTGCTGGGCAAACATCTGCATTCACCTTCACGGTAAAAGTTTGGTTGAGGGAAATATCCTTGTCGGGCGTAAATGATACAATTTGTAGCCCATTTTCGCAAGCCATCAGTGCTATCGAAAAAAAGATAGCTAAGCATAGCCTTGCTCTCGTCATCATTGCTCTCATCATAATCAATTTCCAAGTGTTTTTAATAAAACACTAAAATAGTATTTTATTTTATAATTAACAAGCAATGAGAATAATATTATTGAAAATCTTAATAAAGTTTTATATTCCCCTCATTGAGGGGTGGCAGGCGAAGCCTGACGGGTGGAATATTCAATAAAACAATAAAAAAAGGTTGTTTAAACTTAATTAAACAACCTTTTAAATTAACTGCGATTTTGGTTCGCTTATTTTACAGAATTTACAATTTTAGTAAAGATTTCTGGTTTGTTCATTGCGAAATCAGCTAATACTTTTCTGTTGATATCGATATTTGCTACTCTCAAATCGTGCATCAATCTTGAATAAGTGGTGCCATTTAAGCGAGCAGCTGCATTAATACGAACTATCCACAATCTGCGGAATGTGCGTTTTTTTGCTTTTCTGTCGCGGTAAGCATATTGCAAACCTTTTTCGATATGGTGCTTTGCTATTGTCCATACGTTTTTACGCATTCCCCAATAGCCTTTAGCTAATTTTATGAAATTTTTGCGCTTAGCGCGTGAAGCTACTTTATTGACACTTCTTGGCATAATTTACCTCCAAATAATGTGTTAAATATTTACGGCTGTAGGGAGAGCTTCGACTGTTCCCATACATACCTGTGAACTATATAGACTACAAAATTATGACTTTTTTTGCAAAAAAACAAATTATTTATTATTCTGACACTCACCCCACTTTTCACCCCACACTTTTTTCTACCTCACATATAATAATATCAGAGCTAAATAGTTAACAATAATTCAAGAAGAGATAAAAATGGCGTAAAATATGCTGTAAATTTCACTTCTAATAGTTTTTGAATATTATTAATCAGGAAAATAATGAAGGCTAGCACTTTTTTCGGAATATTATTGGGTTTAGTCGCAATTTTCGGAGCTTACTTCGCTGATGGTGGCTCCATTGATGCTTTATTTATGATTACTCCGCTAATCATCGTTGTTGGCGGAACTCTTTCGGCTGGGCTCGCTGGTTCGAGCTTCTCGCTTATGGCGAAATTGCCTAAGCTATTTGCTATTGCGATTAAC
>CAZGXC010000003.1:45515-51165 GCA_964529535.1 uncultured Hyphomicrobiales bacterium
AATGCAGATAATTGACCAAATTACTTTCCTATCTAAAAAATCACGAAAAGAAGGTATTTTATCATTAGAAGATGAACTAAAAAATACTTCTATTCCATTTTTAAGAAAACTGCTCCGAATTTGCGTTGATGGTGCAGACCCAGAAGTATATGATGCCATTGTTGATTCTGAAATTGCATATATTAGCAAGCGACACAACGAAGGCATAGAGCTGTTTTCGAAGTTGGGCGGATATTCCCCGACTATGGGTATTATCGGAACGGTGATGGGCTTAATCCTTACTTTATCAAATGCGGGATCAGATCCAAATGTTTTAATACAGCACATTGCGGGGGCTTTCGTCGCAACAATGTGGGGTATTGTTTTGGCTAATATTTTATGGTTGCCCGTGGCGGATAAGCTAAGGCGCATCCATCGCGACGAAATTGAAATGATGCAGCTAATGATTGATGGCGTAAGGGGCTTGCAAGTTGGAGAAAATCCTTCTATTGTCCGCTCGAAATTAATGAGCATCTTCCCTATTCCTGAACAAGAAACTCGAATGCGAGGTACATCATCAAGTAAAGGAAGCAATTTAAATTCAACGACTTCTACTCAAGCAACGCCGAATACTAATCAATAATATTTTTGATGAATAAACAGAAATACGAGATGAATATGAAGAAAATTACTTTATCATTTTGCCTAATCGTAAAAAATGAAGAATCAATGCTGGAGGATTGTCTCCGCTCTATCCGCGATATTGCTAACGAAATTATTGTGGTTGATACTGGTTCTACTGATAATACCGTAAAAATTGCCAACAAATATCGATGCAATGTTATCCATTCTACTTGGCAAAACGATTTCTCTAAAGCAAGGAATATTTCTATTGAAAATGCGACTGGCTCGCATATTTTCATCATCGATGCTGACGAAAGATTAACAAACCCATACCAAGTAATTCCTTCTATCGAAAATTGCTCCGACGATGTCGGCGGTTGGTTAGTAAAAAATGTCTCAAAAGTGCGCCGAGAAAATGGTGCTATCGAAACTTTCTCCAATGATATTTTACGTCTATTTGTGAATGATAGAAAAATCCGCTACCAAGGAATTATTCACGAACAGGTCATTAATTCTGTCATTGCTAATAATTATAAAATACACCATACTTCTATTGAACTACTTCATCTGGGTTATGGGCATTCAATTGAAAAGATGTCGGAGAAAACTCAAAGAAACCTTGAGTTGCTAAACAAACACTTAGAAGCAGTCCCTACAGATTACTATAATTACTTTCAGAGGGCAAAGACGCACTTGGCGATGGATAACTTAGCAGCAGCCGAGCAGGACTTCCTATCCGTTACTAAATATGCAAATATTGATAGCGCTATCCTGCCACAAGCATACAGCTACGGAGGTTTAATTGCCGCAAAGATGGGTGATTTCGATTTAGCTATTTCCCGCGCTTTAGAATCATTAAAATTGCTTCCTTTTCAAGCATTAGGGAACTTGATCCTTGGGGATTGCTATTCACAAAAAGATAGATTTGATTTAGCTTTGAATTATTATTTGGAAATGGAAAAGGCGCCCAAGCAAAATTGCGCAAATAATGTCGTTGTTAGCGATTATTATCTGCCAGCCGAAGAAATGAATTTCAAAATCGGTAAGTGCTACCTTGCTATAAAGGAATACGAAAAAGCTGAAAGATACTTCATTTCCGGTAAAAAACACAACCCAAACAATCCAATGAATGATATTGGCATTGCCAATATAGCTTTTGTTAATAAAGAATATGAAAAAGCAAGAAATATATTAGAAACACTTCAGAACAATTACCCCGAAAATAAAGATATTGCTAAATATTTAAATCAGTTGGATAATTCAGAAAAAACAATCCAACTACGAAAAGATAAGGAAAGCATAAAAGGCGAAATAGATTTAGATTCTATCGTGCCAATAAAATTGAATAAAAGCAACCCTTTGATTTCTCTCTCGATGATAGTAAAGAACGAAGAGAAATTCTTGCCGGATTGCCTCGAAAGCGTTCGCGGTATTGTTGATGAAATCATTGTTGTGGATACAGGCTCAAGCGATAGAACTGTAGAAATAGCGAAGAGATACGGAGCCGATGTTCATCATATCGAATGGCGCGACGACTTCGCCTATGCCCGCAACGAAAGCATCAGGCGATGCACAGGGCAATGGATTCTCTATTTAGATGCCGACGAACGCATTAGCGAAGATACTAAAATCGAGGTGCGTCCGCTTGCCCTATATTCACCTCAAGAAGTTGGTGGATATATTTGCAATATTGAGAGTTTGCATCTACAAAATGATGGCAAAACTAATATGCACCGTGGCGGTTACCCAAGATTTTTCAGGAATTATGGTTATCCTACTATTCGATTCCAGGGGCGCATCCACGAGCAAATCTCCCCTTCAATTTTCGATTTAAATAAAGCAATTGATTTCTCTAAAATAGTTATTAAGCACTTGGGATATGATACATCGCTTGAAGTGATGGAGAAAAAAGTCCGACGCAATTATAATCTTTTGATAAAGCACGTCCAAGATGAGCCAGAAAACGCCTACGCATGGTTCCAGCTCGCCCAAACACTTGGTAAAATGGAATTATACAAGGAATCCGAAGATGCTTTACAAATGGCTCTTAGCCTCGGCACGCTCAAAAGCTCCATCGCCAGCTCGGCATATTCCCTTTTAACCCAATATGAAAGAATAAAGAAAAATTACGACGAGGCGATACGTTACGCTAATTTATCTTTAGAAATTGCCCCAGAGCAAGTATATACTACATTCCAAAAAGCATTATGCTATATGGAAAAAGGCGATCCGGAAATTGCCGAGCCAATAGTTTTAGAAGTAATCGAAATGAAGAAGAGAAAGCGCGGAACACCGCTAAGTGGGTTTGATATTGAGTTAGATGATGATTACATTAGCAAAGGTCTGGCATATTGCCGTAAATTGATTGAAGAAAAGAAATCTGGGAAATAATGCAATCAAATTCAGTCCAGCAACTACCGATGCAACATCAATCTGCTATTCATATTGAAGGAAAGACGGCTTCCAGCCATCTTTTGCGGAAAAGAATCTCCGTAGCCCTGCCAGTAGTGCTTGACACTCTTTTCGATTATTACATAGAATGCGACGAATACGAGGAATTAGTAGGCAGACGCGTGTTAGTGCCTTTCGGGACTTCGCGACAGTTAATCGGAGTAATATTACAGCAAAGCGATGATCTTTCAAGCCCTTTAAATTCAGGTCAAAATACAAATACCAATCAAAATTCGAATTCCAATCGAAATACAAATTCCAATCATTATTCAAATGATAAAATCAAATCTGCGATTAAGCTAATTGATAATGAAGCTATTTTCAATGATAAAATGATTAAGTTCCTGAAATGGATAGCCGATTACTATATCGCTCCTATCGGAGAAGTATTTAGAGCTGCAGCCCCAAGCACCGAGCGACAAGAATTAAATCAGATTATCAAATTAATAAATGATGATTATGAATATTTAGATAACACTTTGGCGAAGTCCAAGTCGCTACTTCACATTGTTCAAATATTAATTGAAAACAACTCCAAAATCAGCCTCGCCAAATTAAAGAAAAATATCCCCGGTAATGCTCGGCAGAAGATCCTGAAATTACAAGAGCTTGGGATCATTGAGATTTTAGATGCTGAATATAAAGCAAAAAGCATAAAGAAATCGCATTTTGTGAAGATTAATCCAGAACTCTTTTCCGAGAAGAGTATTTTAGCAGATGAAATCAAAAATATGGAGAAAAAAACTCCAAAGCGTGCTGAATTACTAAAACATCTTTTAGAGAGCAATACAGAAAATCATTTCGTCGAAGTGCCGGAATTAATCACCGAATCAGGTATTACAATAAACATTATCAAAGCCCTGATTAAATCAGAGTTTTTGGAAGAAACATACATTGATTATCGTAGAGTTGATGACACAGAATTTAAATTAGCATCAAAAAAGGAAGTCCTCCTCCCTCTTAGCGAAGAACAAAATTCTGTTTATAATTCAATTTTAGAAAAATATAGAAGCAATAATCATAAACCATCGTTAATATACGGAGTTACGGGTAGCGGTAAAACTCTAATCTACATGAATATGATTAGAGAAGTAATTAATAAAGGGCAATCAAGCATAATATTACTACCCGAAATATCACTAACTCCGCAATTCATCGATAGATTCGAGCTTTCTTTCCCCGGAGAAATATCTGTCCTGCACTCCCGAATGCCAAGCGGAGAACGCGAGCAATCCTATCGCGATATTCTTAGTGGTAAATCAAAAATCATTATTGGTGCCAGATCAGCACTTTTCGCTCCTGCTCAAAATCTTGGCTTAATCATTGTAGATGAGGAACATGACAGCTCATTTAAGCAAGAATCTCCAAATCCAAGATACAATGGACGCGATGCTGCCGTGATGCGCGCAAAAATCGAGGACGTAGCTATTATTCTCGGTTCAGCTACTCCATCAATGGAATCGATGCACAATGCGCAAAATGGGAAATACGATCTATACCAAATCCTCAATCGTGCGGACAAAGCTAAACTCCCGAAAATTAACGTAATTGATATGCTCGACGCTACTCGACAAGGACAAGTTTATAACTTTCTTTCCAAATCATTTCTGAATGAAATTGCCAAACGCATATCCAAAAAAGAAGGAGTAATACTCCTGCAAAATCGACGAGGCTTCGCATCCGTAGTTCAGTGCAAGGATTGCGGGCATATCCATCAATGCGTTAATTGCTCCGTTACTCTCACTTACCATAAATATGAAAATCGCAACAAGTGCCATTATTGCGATTATTCCGAGCCAATGCATCAATGCTGCATGAATTGCGGTTCTGTAAACCTCGCTATCACTGGATCAGGCACACAAAAAGTAGAGGAAGATATCGCTAATTACTTCCATGAGAACAACTCAGAATGCAAGATCGAAAGAATGGATTTCGATACGACATCAAAACAGGGCGCACATCGCAAGATTTTAGAAAGATTCTCCAAGGGTGCGACAGATATTCTAATCGGCACGCAAATGGTCGCGAAAGGTCTTGATTTCGAGAGAGTTACGATGGTCGGTATCGTAAATTCTGATATTCAACTAATGATACCCGATTTGAGAGCAAATGAGCGTTCTTTCCAACTGCTTACGCAGGTATCTGGTCGAGCCGGAAGAAGCTCCGAGCGCGAAGGCGAAGTATTTATCCAAACCAGTATGCCTGATAATCCCGCTATTAAATCTGTAATTTCTTCTTCATATTTTCAATTTTACAATGATGAAATTAGCTCGCGAGAGGCGGCGGCATATCCCCCATTTTCGCGATTTAACATCATAGAATTTAGCAGCGAAGATAAAGAATTAGCCGCTCAACACTGCCAGCTGTTTTTCAATCTCTTGCCTACTCATAATTCATTGATTATCCATAATCCAGTAGCTCCATTCATCGAGAAAATTCGAGACTATTATAGGCAAATCATTGTAATTAAATCAATTAAAGAAATAGACACCACAGGAAAAATCCTACACCACGCGATAAAAATGGCACACAATCAATATTTAGAGAAATTTGCATCGCCAAAAGTGAGGATCAAAATCGATATTGACGCAAATAG
>CAZGXC010000004.1:0-44962 GCA_964529535.1 uncultured Hyphomicrobiales bacterium
CAGCATCATTTACATGGACAGCAGCAGGTAGTAAGACAGTAACACTTACAGTAACAAGCAACGAATGTGTAAAAGCATTTACTCACTCAGTAAGTGTAGCAGTTCCTCAGGTTCTACCTACAATAACAGGAATAAATGCAACTTATACACACTGCGAAGGTTCAGATTTAACAATCCAAGCAACAGTAACAGGCACAGCTCCTATAACTTATGCATGGGAAGTAAAAGCACCGAATACTACCGCATGGACATCCGTTGATGGTCAAACTTCTGCAACATTGAATATAGCAAGCGTTACAGCAGCAATGAATGGCAATCAATATAGATTGAAAGCTACAAATGGTGCTGGCACAGCTACTTCAACAGAGGCTCACCTTGTGGTTAATACTGCCATTTCTACAGTATCAATTAACACTTCAACAGGAACGAATAATCTACCAGCAAACGGAAGCTCAATTACACTTACAGCAACAGTAACAGGTGGAACAGCGCCTTATACGTATGAATGGTATCAAGGCGAGAATCTAATATCAGGTGCAAATGGAAATAGCATTACTGTTGTTAATATAGGAACATACAGAGTAAAAGTAACAGACCAATATTGTAGTATGTCTTCAGGAAAAGAGGCATCAACAACTATTACTGGCGCTATTTTGACACCACTTACTCATATCAGCGTAACGACTGGTAGAAGACGCCTAACCGTAAGACCAACACTTGCAGATGGTGAAACAGCATTGATACTAATAAAGCCAAATGATACTGAATCAACTTATAACCCAAGTATTTCAGACGTAAATGTTGTAATATCAGGCGCAAGCGATGATTATAATTTAGCTTCAACTATCGGAGATGGCTACAAAGTAGTAGGTTACTTAACAGCAAGTACACCGCTAACAAGTATAACGAACTTGGTAGGCAGAACTCAATACGAAACCAGAGCTTACAAAGTAACAGTTGTCAATGGATTAGTAACAGGAATTAGTAATGGTCTTTCAAAAATAACAAGAACATTATTAAAAGAGAATGAATTCGATAGCGAAGGAAATGCAGAATTACAAGCTAACTCATTTAGCGTATGTAGAGTAATGCCGAACCCAGCTAAGAATGAAATCAAATATTGCATTAACACACAAGAAGATAACGTATACGAAATCGAACTCGTTAATGAAGCAGGAGCAATTGTATTTAGCGCTACTCAGTCGCTAAAAGCAGGCGAAAACCCATTGACGTTAAATCTATATCAAAATGGAATCTTAAATTCTGGTGCTTACATGTTAAGAGTCAGAAACCAATACGAAGCTCTTACTCAAAAGGTAATTGTAATTCGCTAAGACTCCCCAAGATTTAGAAAATCATATTTTTTAAATACAGACTGTCCCCGCTTGAAAAAGCGGGGACAGTTTTTTTATATTCAAATAGAGACAATAAGATTTTATCTTGTCTAATAAAATGATTATTTTTGTATTCTTCTTGTCTCAATTAAGTAAATAATAATCAATGAGAAAAATAATATTAGCAGTAATTTTAGTAATAATAGGGATTGGCATAATAGGATGCTCAAGCACTAAACAAGAACAGATAGAGAAAAAAGTAGTGGTGCAGAAGCCCATTCCGGAGCCGGATAGGTATGCCGTGATATATTTTGAAATATATGACAGGAGCGAGTGCAACAGCCCTGTGCTTGGTCTAATAGATGATGGAGAGTTCTTTTTTGTGATAGAGAACTCGAGCAACACGCGGGAGAAGATTATTTTGCCGGTAAATTATAGTTCCCAATTCAAGCGCGACAAGGGCTTTATCAGGACACCGCTGAAGTGGAATAATAAATCTGAATTACTCGTTATCAGCTTGATGGACGATAATGGCATCGATAAAAGCATCTCAAATTTGATAACCAAAGCCGAAAGCATCGGAGGCATGCTATTGATGACGGAGAAGGGCTTTTTCCTCTTCAAAACAGCCTTGGAGTATTATTCTGGGAAGCCCTGGGATCAATATATAAACAAGGATATCCTTGGTCTCGGCAAGACTGAACCCTGCGGAAATGCTACCTATCGCATACCTACGACGCCGCCCAAATCCATAAACGAAGCTAAGTACATTAATATAATGGACGGGGATAAGCTGAAAATGAAGATAAAAATCTATTTTTCAGAAAAATAGAGTAATAATTTGAGAAAAAATAATTATATTAGTAGTCTGAAAAACACAAACTAAGGGTAGCTATATAGCTGAATTTACACGAATTTTTTACGAAATTCAATTAATAACACGATGAACAAAATAATAGCAAAAATAATTGCGCTTGTAGTCCTTAGCTTTGCGAGTCTATATTCGCAGACCTACAACCCATATTCATTCCTTAGAACTAATACCAGCGCACGCGCTGGGGCATTGGCTGGGGCTACAGTTTCCATCCCTGGCGATGGAGGCTTGACGTTTGCGAATCCAGCGCTAATCCCTACTGTCGCGGATAATAGCTTTAGCACCACGTATTTAAAGCATATTTCGGATATAAATTCCGGCAATATAGTATATATCAAAAAGGTGGAGGATATTGGCAAATTTTCGGCAAATGCTGCCTTTATATCTTATGGCTCATTCATTGCGCGCGATAAAAACAATAATCAATCCGCAAATTTCAATCCTATGGATTTAGCCCTTTCTGTCGGCTATGGTAATATGCTCGACAGCAACTTATATTACGGAGCATCTGTAAAATTCATATATTCAAGTATATATCAGACATCAACGAGCGCAGCGGCATTCGATTTCGGATTGTTTTATGCTATACCGGATATCAATACAAATATCGGTATTTCCGTGCTAAATGCTGGCTTCCAGCTAAGCAAGATAAACGGATATTCCGAGAGCCTGCCATTGGATGTGCGCATTGGATTTAATCATAAATTGGTTGGTCTGCCGCTATTGGCAAATTTTTCATTTCATCATTTAGCGGATAAGACAGATTCATTCATCGATAGATTTATGAACTTTTCCTTAGGCGGAGAGTTCTATTTGGGCGAAAGCGTTATGCTTCGCATCGGCTATGATAATTATATCCGCAAATACACAGCACCGGAAAGCTCGAAGGGGATTTCTGGGCTGTCATTCGGCGCAGGAATCAAGTTCAAACCTCTAACGCTCGATTATGGTTTCTCGAGGGTTGGATTGGGCGCAAACCTGCACAGAATCGGGGTAAATTTCCAGATATAACTATTTCAAATAGAAACAAAGACAATAAATAATATTAAAATATAATGGATTATAAAAATATGAAAAAGAACATTATCCTTGGGATAATAATGGCTCTAATGATAGCCATGGGATACGAAAGTGCTTCAGCACAGCAAGCGCAGGCAAACACTCAAGCTACGCAACAAGATGTCATCATCACTCCTTCTATGCCAATAGCATACGTAGTATTTGCAATAAATGCACTGAATACTATACAGATTCAGGGAAATGAAGTAAATTTATTCATCAGCGCAAAGGAAATATTAGAGAAGGAAGTCAATCGTTGTGCCGAGCTGAAGATGAAAAATTCGGACATAACAAAGTTTGATATTGCAGCAACAAAAGCGCAGAATATCGTTGATTTCTTGCAAAGAGCAAAGCTAACAGGGGCAGAAGCTGGTCTATACAAAGGCTTCATAGATGCTTTAATCGACGCAGCGAGAGAAGCAGGAAAAAAGAAAAAATAGTATTTTAGAGAATAATTGTATCCTTCAAATAGAAGGGAGAGCAAAGACCTGCCCGGAAAGCAGGTCTTTCGCAATTCATAATTCATAATGTATAGCGGATGGATTATTGAACAAGACACTTAATCACAAATATAAATAATTATAAACAATAATGAAACATACACTTAAAAATATAGAAAAGGTTAACCTGTTTTTGATAAAAGCGGATTGGGGCGATGGATTTGCCTCTACGATAAAGATCGCTGATTTGCGGGCAAATTGCCCGTGTGCCATTTGCAAAGTAGAAGCTCCGAAGGAGATCTCTGGCTTTGAATTGCCTAAAGTAAAATTCGGCGAATATGACTTAAAAAAGATGGAATTAGCCGGCAGCTACGGGCTTAAGCCAAAATGGGGCGACAGGCACGATTCTGGGTATTTCTCTTGGGAATTATTGAGAACTCTTTTTGAAGAAAAAGCATTAGGCGAAGAGGAAATAGAACGATTATTGAAGGGCGCAGAAACGCCAAAGCTAAAAAAAGACTAATAATATATAATTCAAATGTATTTTCTCCCACAGCTGAAGCAGTGGGTTGAAAATACTATCAACCCCGTCCTTCAGGGCGGGGGCGAGTAATGCAGAATTTATAATGAGATAAATAATAAAATAAATAATCTCCGGTGATAGACTTATTAGGAGGAATTACGTAAACATAATAATGTTGCTCAATAATGTTTTTAAGCATAAAATCTGCTCAAAAATACTTATTTTTGTAGTCCTTTATTTATATAAATAGAAAATATGGCAAAGAATAGAATAATCAGGCTGTCCATTATCTCATTATCATTATTAATAATGGTAACAATATTTGGGGGTTGTGCCTCCTCTAAAATAGAAACACCCACCACAGCCGAGGGCGTATTTAATGCAGCCCTAATGCAATTCAAAGATGAGAATTGGCAGGAGGCTCAGCGCCTCTTCGATATTATCAAACTTCAATATCCGGCAACGGTTTTTGCCGATGATGCGCAATTTTACTTAGCGGAAATCAATTTTAAGCGCAAAGAATACATCTTGGCAGCTTTTAATTACAACAATGTTCGCAGAATATATAATCGAAGCGAGTATTCAAAAGAAGCTTTATACAAGACGGGGCTATCGTATTACATGATGTCGCCAACTTATGATAGAGACCAAGAAAACACACTGAAAGCGATACAGGTGTTCTCTGAATTTATGGCAATCTATCCAGGCGATACCTTGGCGACAGAAGCGGAGAGCAAGATAATCGATCTGCGCAATAAGCTTGGCGAGAAGGAATTTCAAAGTGGCGAGATCTATCGCAAGTTAGAAAATTTAAAATCCGCATTATTCTATTATAATTCTGTTATAGATAACTATGCCGACACCGAGGCAGCAGAAGCAGCCTTCATCGCAAAGATGGAAGTGCTGAAAGAAATAAAAAAATCCCAAGAATTGAAATCCACTCAGGAAGTGTTTGAAAAGACCTATCCCAATACGCGCTTCGCAAAGGAATATGAGGCTATAAAGAAATAGGAATTTTATAATATTATAAAATATTCGTAAATTTGTAATCCATTAAAATTAAAGAGATAATTAAATAAAACAATAAATAAAATGGCAGAAAAACAGCAAACCCTAAAGCAACAGGTTTCATTCCAAGGCATTGGACTGCACACAGGAAAACCTGCGAAAATTACATTCCATCCAGCTCCTGCGAATTATGGATATAAATTCGTGAGAACTGACCTAAAAGAACCAGTGGAAATCCCTGCGCTCGTCGATTATGTAGTGGATCTATCGCGCGGCACAACCCTCGGAATTGGAGAGGTAAAAGTGCATACCGTAGAGCATGTATTAGCATCTTTGGTAGGGCTCGAAATAGATAACTGTCGCATAGAACTCGATGGACCAGAGCCACCAATCGGAGATGGCTCCTCTATTCAATACGTAGAAGTGCTTCAAGGCGGTGGAATCGAAAGACTTGACGAAGATAGATATTATTTGGTAATAGACGAGAACGTCCGCTTCAACAACGAAGAAAAAGGCGTGGAAATCGTAGCTTTGCCTCTAGACGATTATCGTTTGACTGTCCTTGTAGATTATCATAATCCTGCTCTCGGTAGTCAGCATTCTGGTTTATTCGATCTAAAGAAAGAGTTTGTGAAGGATTTCGCTCCAGCACGCACATTTTGCTTCCTAACTGAAGTAGAGTCTTTAATTAACCAAGGCTTGATTCAGGGTGGCAACATCGATAACGCAATCGTTATCGTTGATAAAGATATGAATCCAGAGGAATTGCAAAATCTAAAAACGCAATTAAAACTTGAAAAAGCTCCAGAACTTGGGAACAATGGTATATTAAATAATACTGAGCTTCGCTTCAAGAATGAACCAGCTCGCCATAAATTGCTCGATTTGCTCGGCGATTTAGCTTTAGCCGGCACTAGAATTAAAGCACAAGTCTTAGCGGCGCGCCCAGGGCACGCATCAAACGTAGAATTTGCGAAGCTAATCAGAGCTTTATACCTTAAAAAGCAACCAATCAAAAACTTCAAGGGTGATAAATCCAAAGGCGTTGTCCTTGATATTTATGACTTACTTAAAATTATGCCGCACCGCTACCCATTCTTATTAGTAGATAAGGTAGTGGAATATGACGCTGAAGGACAAAGCATCGTCGGAATCAAAAACGTTACGATGAACGAGCCACACTTCCCAGGGCACTTCCCAGAGAAGCCAATAATGCCGGGCGTCCTAATATTAGAAGCATTAGCGCAGACAGGCTGCTTGCTATTGCTAAATTCATTAGATGATTTCAGCGATAAATTAGTCCTCTTTATGGGAGTAAAGAATGCGAAATTCCGCAAACCAGTAATCCCAGGCGACCAAATGGTAATGGAAGTAAAGATGACGGGCAAGAAATTCAATACTTTTATGTTCTCCGCAGTAGCAAACGTAAACGGTGTGCCTGCTGCAGAATGCGATTTCCAAGCTGCATTAGTAAATAGAGACTAAATAATAAAATGAGCACGCAAATACACCCAACAGCCATTGTAGCAAAAGATGCTAAATTAGGCGAAAATGTGAAAATAGGGGCTTTCTCCATTATCGAAAGCGACGTAGAAATTGGAGATAATACAGAGATACAAAGCTCCGTAAAAATAGCAGATGGTGCGAGAATCGGCAGGGATTGCCGATTCTTCTCCCATGCTGTAATTGCTACTGAACCACAAGACTTAAAGTATGCAAATGAAAAAACTTACGTGATAATAGGCGATAATACTACAGTCCGAGAATTTGCTACGATTAACCGCGCTACCGATGCTACATATAAGACAGAAGTGGGCAGCAATTGCTTAGTGATGACTTATGCGCATATAGCACATGATTGCAAAGTGGGGAACAACGTCCGCATAACAAACTCCGTGCAGATGGCTGGGCATGTAGAAATAGACGATTTTGCGATAATTAGCGGAGCTGCTGCGATTCATCAGTTTTGCAAGGTTGGCTCTTATGCAATGGTTGGCGCAGCCGTCAAGATAGTAAAAGATGTTCCACCATATTCAATGGTTGGAGAAAACCCAGCAAAAGTAGATGGATTAAATAAAATTGGTTTGCGCCGCAATGGCTTCTCTAATGAAGTGATCAAGCAGATTGAAGAGTTTTACCATTTGCTATTCCGCTCGGGATTCAATACCAGCGACGGAGTGGCTGAGTATAAACGTAGATTCGCTAATATCCCACAAGAAATTCAACTCTGTATTGATTTTATTGAGAAATCAGACAGGGGAATTTATAGGATGTAGAGCCTTGTTTTTTTCTTTTCTGTGTTATAAAAAATAAAGCACAAACTGAAGCACAGAATCTCAAGAAGATATTCCTAATAAAAAATCAAGCGTAATTTGCAAAACAGATTACGCTTGATTTGTAATAAGAGAAATTGAAAGCTTATTGCTATTTAATTTTTATTTCCACGCGTCTATTTGTAGCTCTGGCTTCATCGCTAGTTCCTTTTACTAAAGGTTTAGTTTTTCCATAACCTTTTGTTTCAATTCGTTTAGTAGCTACGCCATTATTTACCAACCAAGCTTTCACAGCATCGGCTCTATCTTTCGACAGTTTATTGTTGAAGTCATCGGAGCCAACGTCGTCAGTATGTCCTTCGAGGACTGTATTGATATTTGGGTTTGATTGTAAATAAGCCAACAGGTTTTCCAAATCTGGTATAGATTCATCGTTTAATGTGGATTTGTTAAAATCAAATGCCACTAATAGTCGTGTTGAATTTCTTGATAAGATAATATCTTTTTTGAGTTCAGTGCCTTTGGCATTTGTTGGGATCTCAAATCTCTCTGAATAGAAGAAGTGATCAGGGGAACTTGCCGTTACGGAGTAAGTTCTTCCGGGTTGAAGAGCAACGTAATAATCACCATTTTCGTCGTCGCTATTGAATGTAGCAATTTTCTTGTTCGTTTTTAAATCTGTAATGGTAACTTGAGCATTGATAGGATCTTTGCTTTCCGAGTCCAATACTTTACCGGTTACGAAGATAACAGGATCGGATTCATGTGGATTTGGTATAGCGTGATAAATATCAAGTCCGCCTTCGCCACCGCCTCTATTTGATGAGAAATAAGCTACATTTGTATTTTGAATTGGGACGTAGAATAATTCATCGGCTGCTGAATTAATGGGCTCGCCTGCGTTTTTTGGAGAGGAGAAATTACCATTATTCACTTTGGAAAAGTAAATATCGAAACCACCCAGAGAATTTGAGCGATTTGAAGCAAATGTGAATGTTTTGTTATCTTGCCCAATTATCGGTGCCATTTCGTCGGCATTGGTATTAATGGTAGATCCAGCATTCTTGGCTCGTGTCCAACCTTCTCTGGTTTTTGTAGCCATATAAATATCAGAGCCTCCGTTGCCGCCCGGTCTGTCACTTGCGAAATAAAGGGTTTGCCCATCGGCAGAAAGGCTTGGTTGTGAATCCCAATATTCGGAATTTACGAGGGGGCCGAGGTTTACTACGTCAACCCATTTGCCCTTTTCTTTACGCGCACTGTATAGATCTGTTCTTCCTTCGCCCTTAGCATCGTGTTCGTAAGCAGCGAAAATCATATAGTTGCCATCAGGGGTTAGTGTAACGCTTCCTGTTTGTGTAGCGTTATTTAGATCTCCTTTGCACAAACCATAAATGGATAGCTCACCGTTTGATTCTCTACGAACTTCGTAGACTTGCTGCTTGCCCTTTTTATCGCTTGTAATATACATTTTGCGATTGTTATTCACGAGCGCCGGTGCGAAATCATCAGATGAAGAGTTAATATCCAATGATTTAATTTCAATTTGAGCATTAAGTAAATCAAAATTTACCAATATTGCTACTATTGCTATTGTCAATATTTTAATAGTATTTTTCATTATTATTTTCTCCTCATCTTAAAAGTTATACCATAAAGCTATAAGAAATTGGACGTTGTGTAAGTTTCTATCTGTCATTTCCCAATCATAAGGAATAGTAGTCCCCATTATGTAGCTTTGTCCACTAGAATTTTTCCAAAGAGGATCGAGGAAGAACTGGAAGCGCGCCTGAGGCACGAGGCTTAAATTCTTGTTGATTTTGAAATCATATCCCGCACCAACTTCAAGTGCAAATCTGTTTTTAATAAAATGGTCGATATCAGGATTTAGATTGCAAGTAACAGTGCTGGGATTCGTAAATAGTAATGAATTATATGGTTGGTTAGCAAGTTGTTGGACAGAAACGAGATTATTAGCTGGAACTGAAGAATTTAAGGATTGTATCATAATCTCTTCAGTCGGAGTGCCGGTTAAAAAATCTGCATCGCAGAAGTTTCGTTAAATCTGTAATCTCCAACTAATGCAAAATGTCCAGCAAAACCCGTCCCGCTGGTAGATAAGTCAACGATTGTGCTACGTCTTAATATGACGTTCGGGGGCAAGACTTGGTGAGTGTAAGTATTGAGCTGAGAGAAAAGGCTGAAATTTACCCCACCCTCGATACCGATTTTGAATTTGCATTCTCCATCGCCGTAGTTTGAATAACTGGTGCTACCGTCGGCATTGGAATTCGTAATAATTCCATCTCGTGGTCGCAGAACGTCTTCGGCAATAAGCTGAACAGTTGAAACTGTTATAAAGCCTGTAGCAAAGAGCGTAAATAATAATAAGTACTTCTTTAGCATAACTGCTCCTTAAATATAACAATTGTAAATTTACTAATAATATGTTTACAAATTAAATAAAAAATATAAAAAAAACAAGAAAAAATTAAATAGTGCATGATTTTTTTTTCGATATTAATCTTGATAAAAAATTATTATAAGTGGAGCGAGAAAAAATATGTTAGCTTTACCCAATAGAGAAGCATATTTACTCTTTAGATTTAGGTAATTGGCTAATCTTTGAGTAAGCTTGTAGGCGCGATTGTTTGGTAATCATACATAAAATAGATATTTTTGTAACCTTCAATCAAATTACTGTGTCTATAACATTGAATAAACAACTAACTTATAAATAGATAAATATTGGTAAATGCTTTTTAAAAAAGGAAATATTGCTCCCGCTACAAAGGAAATGGATATAGAATCCGCTTCCCGCGAGCTTGCGCTCGGCTCAGTCGAAGCCTTTAATTTCCTTTACGAACGATACCACAAAAAGCTTTATTGGTTCTGCCTGCGGATGCTCGGCGATAGCGAAGCTGCCAAAGACGCATACCAGGACGCATTTATCAAAGTCTATGACAAGAGGAAGGAGTTCCGTGGCGAGAACTTTTCAGCGTGGCTTTTTACGATTGGTCGCAATATTTGCCTGAACGTGATCCGCGCTCGCAAGGAATACTCAGAGCTTGAAGAGGATGCGCAAATCACCGACCACGTCCGAGAGTCTGATATAGGGATGAAGGATTTCATCAATCAATCTCTAATGAAATTACCCGTAGTGTATCGAGAAGTCTTGATCTTGCGGGAATACGAAGATTGCTCCTATCAAGAAATAGCAGATATTTTAAATATCGACCTCTCGAACGCAAAAGTGAGAGTGCACCGAGCCAGAGCTTTGATGCGGAAAATATTAACCCCTATTGCTAAAGAATATTATAGCGATAGATGATTAATAACCTTAGTAGATAAGAAAAAAGATAATTAATAAATAACATAGATACAAATGGATTACGAAGATTTAATATCGAAATACTTAGACGGCGAGCTAAGCCCAAGCGAAGACGAGGTGCTTCGCTCGGAAATTGCTCAAAACCCTGATTTAAAGATGGATTTTGATGACTCTATTTTTGTGCATTATGCACTGAAAGAAGATGCAGAAAGCCTGAAAGTCCCAGAAGATTTAAAGATAAATACGCAGGACCTCGTCCTAATGAAAATAGTCGGGGATAGACCGAATATTATCAAAATGGATAATAGAATCAGTGCATTCCGCCAGTTCGCTGCAAGCGTAGCGGCTGTAATTCTATTGGGATTCGCTAACATCAATGATTATTCAATGTTCAGGCATTTGAGTGAGTTATATACTTACCAGACGAATCAGATCAATCAGCAAATTGAATCGGAGCAAGCGATAGAAGCTAATGCAAATGCTGGAAAAGCACGCAAAAACAATAGTCGAAAAAATAATATTCGCGAGAATAAAACCACTAATAATTACAGTAATAATTTTGGGCTTTCATCAAGAAAGATAGAAAATAAAACGCAAATAGAAGAAAGCAATAGTAATGCTGAAATCGAAGAAGTCGCTACTACATCAATCTTAATGAATAGTAATTCCAGCAACAAGATAGAGATCCAGCAGCCAACAATTGCCGCTCCAATAGCAATGAATGTTATTGATAAACTCAAATCAAGTGAAGTATCTCCTGTTTTAGCCAAAAAAGCAGTAGCCAATACAGATGCTAAATCACAAGAAATGAGTAGATTACTTGCTGGGAATATTCAAAATAATGTGAGTGGTATTAACGCACAAAGCTCGCACATTTCATTTGACAACAGTAATTATGCAAAGAATAATATCCGCTATATTGACGCAAACAACTGGACAAACAACAACAGATTCAATAATACTTTAAATTCAGATCCTTTAGTCAATTTAGAAATCAACTCATATTATTCAAGCAATTCAATAAGCAACACCCTAAAAGACCCAGATACTAAACTCTCCATGGGATTCTCATACAGCATAGGATATGGCATAGATCAGAAGCATAAATTTGGCGTCGAAGTAGGAAGCATTAATCAAAGGTATACAGTGGTGGAAATGCTGCAAGTGCCGGTAACTGTTTATACAAATGATCCATCAGGTAGTGCGACTGCCCCGGGTCCAACGGTATTGATGCCATACGAAAGAAATAATTCTCTAAATTATATTTGGGGTAGCGCATTTTATGAATACAATTTGCTGAATTATAATGATTTCGTCCTCGATGGCAGAATAAACATCGGGGCAAATAGCCTTGGATTAATGAATGTTTCGCGCCTTACAGCATCTTATCATTTGCTAAATACCGTGAAGTTCAGCGTTGGTTTGGATAATCGTATGTTTTACATCAATGATTTCTCGATTTCAGGCACTCCTCGTAAATTGATCAACTCATTTGGCTTGGTGTATGGAATCCAGTTGTCTATTTAACAAAAAATTAAGCAAAAATTCAAAATAGTGCATTTATTTCCCAAAAATTCCTTATATTTGAAATTCTGAAAAATTTAGTAATATGCAAAGTAGAAGAAAAGTAGCAATAACAGTAATAACAATGATGAAAGGCAATGGATGAAACCTTGTTTCGCACTTGAAAATCGAGCAAATTTAATCCCAACCATATAATCATCGACTTAATGCTTATCCAAAAAAACAATAATTTGGATAAGGTATTGCTATTTATAGCGGATACATTTTTAAGAAATAAACATAATTTATTAAACATAAATATTAATATTAATACAAAAGGAGCATTTATGCGAAAACTATTATTAGTTTTATTCCTTGGGTTGCTAATGTTACCAATCGCAGCACAAGCTGCTAACTATGGCAATTTAAGAGGAAGAATCGTAGATGTAGGCGAAGACCCAAAGCAGGGCGCTTATATCTCGGTAGTAGGAACTAAATTGGGCGCTATCTCTAAGAAAGATGGTAAATTCAATGTAGTTGCTATTCCGGTGGGTAGTTATGAACTCCTAATTTCTTATCTCGAGTCAGAGACTCGCGTAAACTTTTCAATCTCGGCAGACGAGAATAAAGATTTAGGCGACATCGTTATCTCCCTAAAAGGTGATACTGTATTCGTAGATGGAAATAAAATGGGAGCAGTCGATAAGACTAAAATTGGCGATGGTATCAGCATCTCCAAAGACCAAATTACCTCTACCACAAAGACGGACATCGCTTCATTAGTCGGTTCTAAAGTCGGCGTGCAGAATACTGGCGACGGTTTCTCTATTCGTGGTTCTAGAAATAGTGAGACATCACTAAGATTAGACGGCGTCGAGATCTCTAATCCATTAAACGGTGGATACGGAGCCGGCGGAACATCTTATTACCCAATGCCTTCTACGCTTAATATCGCAGAAGTCCAGGTAATAACAGGTGGATTCTCCGCTGAATACGGCGAGGCAATGGGCGGCGTGGTAAACCAATCAATGGTTTATGGTAATAACAAAAGATACGACGGAGCTTTCCAATGGAGAAGCAATATCGGAGCTTTATATGGCTCTACTAAAAACTCATTAGGTCTAGAAGAAAGAGACGGAATATTAAGAGCATATAACGCTGGCGATGGCTATCAATTAAAGCCAGCTTCGAATAACTACTTTGATTTTGCAATCAATGGTCCAATGCCATTTACTGGCGGAGACATCGTATTCTCATTAAGTACAACATATAATACTACAAGCGGTAACTCTTCTTATGGAATAAAAGATCCATTAGGACAAGACGTATCTAACCGCGATCATAATAACAGCTGGGTAAAGAGAATTGACTTCAGAAGCCAGATTAACATGATCAAAGACGTTGAGATCTCCCTCGGAGCATCTTATGGTATTACAAGCATCGAAAGCAATGATTGGAACTGGAGCTTATCTACAATGAAAGGTCAAGGAACTAACTTGAATTTAGATGGCGGTATCGCTAATAACTTCATCGGCGTTTCTGAGAACTTAGCAAAGCAAAACGTTGTCAATATTAAAGTAATGAACTTCTTAGCAAGAGTAAAGCAAATTTTCCAAAATGCTAGCTTTTATCAGTTAACATTATCATATAACCAAAATGATGATGATAATTCAAGAAGAATCAACATGGACGGTCCAAGCTTCTTCACTGGTTTCGATGTATTAAAGCCACAAAACTTATACATGATCCAAGAAACAGGCGGACAAAAAATCCCAGTAAAATCAGAATTAGTAGATCAATACTTAGATCATTATGCTAAATTTACTAACATGAGACAATCAGCAGATGGATACTATAATGCAGATATGCCAATTATTAATCCATTCACTGGATACTATGAAGGTGGCGAAGGCTCTAATACCAACAACCCTTATGGATGGTACACAAGTGGCTTCGTAAAACACGGATCTGACGGCGGTTTACAATTCAGAAGAACATTATACTATCAAGCAGATGGTTTCTATGATATTTCAATAGATGATGATAAAGTAACTCACAATATCAAAACAGGATTTGAAGTAAGAAAATATGAAGTGCATAGACACTCCAACTCAGCACCTTGGAACGAGTTAAGCGGTTTCGACGTATTCTCTGACCAATGGGGCGGCAATTTGTATATTCCACCAGTGGACGTAACAAATCCAGCCAACACTCCAAACTTCAAATATGCAAAAGAACATACAAGCAAGCCATTCTCTCCATTTAGAGGAAGCGTTTATGTCCAAGATCAAATTAGATATAAAAATATCGTATTTACTCCTGGCTTAAGATTAGACTACTTCAACGCAAATGGTGATTATAGAACTAACATGAGCAAATATACAAGAATTTATGAACGCCAATACTTCGCTCCAACAGATGCAAACTTCTACGTGAGCCCAAGAATCTTCGTTACATATCCATTGACAGAAGCATCAAAAATCGATTTGTCTTATGGTTTATTCTTGAAAACTCCTGAATTACAGTATCTATATGATAGATTTAACGCTTGGACAATCAGCTCTGGTCAAGTAATTGGTAACCCAAATATGAAACCACAGAGATCAAGCCAATATCAAGTATCTTATGAAAACTACTTGACTGAAGACCTGAACTTAAATATCACAGCATATTATAAAGATATTTACAATCAATTAGGCGTAACTTACGTAATGGCTACTCCAATACCTTTCTACGTATACAGCACAACTGAATACGGTAGCAGCAAAGGATTAGAGTTCTCTTTAACTAAAATGCCAACAGACAATATTTATGCTTCATTGAATTACTCAATAGCAATGAATAAGGGAACTTCCGCTGGACCAACAAGTAATATGAGCAGACCTACTGACCCATATACTGATAAGTTAGCATTCCCATTAGCAGAATTTAACATGAACAATGACGTGCGCCATACAGTAAATGCATCATTAGCATTTATGTGGGGCAATAATGATGGACCAGAATTATTCGGAATCCAACCATTAGAAAACGCAAGCATTAACTTCGACGCAGTTTATCGCACTGGATATCCATACACAAGATTCAAACGCTCTGGCGAGCCAATTTCAGACTTCAACGAAGTTCGCCAACCAGACTTCTGGAGATTAGATATGAGATTATCAAAGAGATTCATTTTAGCTGATTGGTTCGGCGATGCAATGGGCAAAACAGCTATCGAAGTATTCGTAAACGTTTATAACATATTAAACAGAAGAGTGCCAACATCACTCAACGGAATCACTGGCGATCCAGACGATAACGGAAGAAGCTACTATCTAAAAGTAACAGATCTATATCAAACTACTTTATATGATAAAGCAAATCCAGCGCAAGCAAATACATTCTCTGTAGTGCAATACGATGGATATGGAGACAGATTATACACTCCACAAGCAGACTTTAACAAAGATGGATTAGTAACATCTGACGAACAATTCCAAGCATATAGAAATTATCTATTGGATATGGGACAAATGAGAGGCAATTATCAGGCTCCTAGAACAGTGAATTTTGGTATTAAAATTAATTTCTAATAAATTGAGTAATTTAATTAAATAAATAGAGGCTTTTATGCAAAACAAAATAAAGCTGTTAGTTGTTGGTGCAATCCTTATGTTCTCGTGGGCATTAGCAGGATCTTTATATGCTCTGCCACAGAACTATAAAAAAACAGATGATACCGAACAATTACAAGCAGAATCAAAAAGAATACAGCAATTGTATGACGTCCGCAAAAACACGGTAAGTAATATACAATTCTATACATCAAATTATGGAATATTCGGATTTGACGTAGCCCGAAGCCGTGGCGCTGGCTACTGGCCCCGTGGCTCCTTAAATCAATATATTTTCGCTGGTGGTATCTGGTTCGGTGCGCAGAAATTGCACCCAGATTCAACTGGTCAGTTAGCTCCGAAAAAATATGTATCTTTAACATACAATCCAAACTCAGCACAATCTTGGATGGTGCCGGGCAGAATCTTCGATTATAATGGCAACGAGCAACTCCTTGCCAATGAAGACGACGTATGGTTATACAGAACATATATTTCTACAGAATTTAACCGCTCTACTGGTAAACCATACAATGCTGAAGAAAAATATGCTTGGCCAATATGGGATACTGAATCAAAAGATTCTGGTTACGTGTTGAAATATGATAGATATTTTGGTAAATTCGTAAACAACCCAGCAGATAGAAATACTGACAAATACAAAAAAGGTCCAGCTTTCGTATCAGAAGAAGATATTTTCGCTTCATTCAAAGATACAGACTTAAATAAATATCAAATCGGTGCTGGTAAAGCAAGAGAAGATGGATATCCATTGAAAATGCAATACGAGCAAATGATTTACTCTTGGGGCTTCGGTGAATATAAAGACTTTATCTTTATCAAATATGATATAATCAGTATGTCCAAAGATACACTCCGCAATTGCTGGATGGCTCCTATCATGGACGTAGATATTGCACGCTCTCCTTATACAGATGCGGGTGCACAAAATGATAGAGTGAAATATTACAAACCAAAAGATTGGGAAGACCAACCAGATAAAAAAAGCGTTCAAGATACATTGAACTTAGCGTTCCAATGGACAATGAATAACCAAGGCGAAGACGGAAAAGGCTTCGGTTACTTGGGATACGACTTCTTGGAATCTCCATCTGTCCATAAAGCAGTAGGCGAAGTAGAAGTAATTGAAAACGATAAAAAAGTAATGAAAAATTGGATGTGGAGCACTTTCCACGAAGTAAAGAAAGGGCAATACTTACCAAATTCAAACCAAAGAGCAGAGAACGATACAATTATCGGTATTACTAAATTAGTATATGATAAAGCACTTGAAGGCTTCGTAAGAAAAGATAAAAGATATTATGAAACTATCGAGCAATTAGGTTTGGTGTCGTTCAGAAACTGGAACATTTCAGAAGATAAGCACACAGCAGATGAGCAGTATAACTTCCTTTCTGATATCGGTCCTAACGGCTATTACAGAGATGGCGATACTGGTCCTGGTGATAAGAGATTTATGATGGCGACTGGACCATTCTCAATGCTTCCAAAAGATACAGTGCGCGTAGTGGTAGGTATTATCTTAGCATTACCAGCTGTTCAACGCGAAGCAGACGGTTCAGAGGAAGACGTTGCGAATCTAAAGAGACGCGATATGTTCGCTCAGAAAGTATATGATAACCACTTTAGAGCACCAGCTCCACCAGAAAATACACGTTTCTTGGGATACAAATCATATAACAATGCAATAGAAGTATATTGGGATTCAACTGCCGAAATGTCTTATGATCCAGAAGAAAGAGGATTAGACTTCATGGGCTATACCCTATATAGAGCAAGAGACCCACTATTAGATACATTTAACGTAAATAAAGTACAAGCAGACGATAAATATGCAAAAGGTAGAGGACCATTCGGCTGGAAACGCGTAGAATCTTGGCAAATGCCTTCTCCTTATATTCAAACAGGAATTATGCCAACACCTGGTGATAATAAAATATACCCAAGTATTGATGATTTCGAAATCGTAGGCCTTGGTTTCGAGGGTGATAAAATGGACACAATGTCTATCACTATCATGAAGAGACCAATGGGATTCGTTACGATATCTGCAAAAGATAGAGCTACAATGAATGATACAGCAAAATATGCTACACCTACTATTCACGGTTTCTATCCCGATACAAATAATCCAAATCCATGGGTTAAGTATTTAATGAAATTCTGGGATAACAACTTAAAGGATGTTCAGCTTGATCCATTAAAATCATATAAAGCGCAATATCCTAACAACGTGTTCTTGGATAACATTCTAATGGCAAAAGTAGTTCTTAATCAAGCCTTGGTAAGCTACAACCCATTGTTCTATGTAGAAGAAACAGTTCCTGCTTATGGCTATATGCAAGAAAAGCTAAAAGATCAACAAGGTAAAGACTCTTTGGGAGCACTTACTCGAATTGACCTGACTCCTGAAAACATGAAGGATGAAGCTCTTCAAAAGAAATTAGTTAGCCAATACAGAGCGAATCCAGAAGATGGATATTATATATTCTTATATAACACATTTAGACCAATCGAGATAAATGGTAATGTAAAATATTATCTAACAAGAATGAAACCTCTATGGAATACTAAACCAGAGAGCTGGGCTAATATTTTCAAAAACGAAGAATGGCTAAGATACGCAAAAGGAAAATTCATTGAGTTCATGCAAAAAGGTATGGTAAATGATGTCATTATCAATGATAGCTTAGTTTATGATGCCGGACGTGCAGCAGTGATTGAACCATATATGACTAAGATTACAAACGGTAGAAAATACTATGATTTCGCTGACGATGGCAATAATAACAAAGTAGTTGAAACAAGTGATAACTCTGCATTAACAGAGAGAATACTAAACAATATCGATTACTACTACAAACTCGAAGCATACGATGAGGGTGATTACTTACAACCAACAGAATCTAAGAAAAATGACGGTTCTAAGGGCAGAAGTAACAACATCTTGGCTTATGCAAAAGCAGGTAGACCAGACGATAACGTTGAAATTGAAATCACTAAAGTTGACTTTGAATTAATGGGCGGATTGAGAAACTTCAAATTCTTCACAATTGACCCTGACAGATTGAACCAAAAATTAGCTGGTAAATCATTGAAATTAAAATTAGAGCCATATTCATATATTTCTAAGGTTTCTGTCCCAGGAAAAACTGGTAAGCAATCAGAATCAAAGGATATAGCTTTCTATCAAACAAAATTCACATTAACTGATTCAGCTACAAATGAAGTGTTATTCAATTCTGTAATTAGATACACAGATGGACAAACAGATTCATATATGAATTTATTAACAGAGAATGGTTTTACAGTCTTAATGAGCGATACAGTATTAGACAAAGTATCAAACGTTATGAGCGAGTTCGGAAAACCAGAAAATACTGACAAATTCATCAAACGCGGTTCATACACAACTGGTAGATTTAACGTCCCTGGTTACTCAGAATCATACGCTTTCACAAACGGATATGAAAACATCTTTGGATTCTCATTTGATTATGGATTCGAGCAACACGGTGGTGTAATTAGATCTCACAGCATCGAAAAAGTAAACAATAAAAACGCTTCTACAATAGTATCTACTTTGAAAAATAGAAGCTTAACTCACGATCCAAATAAATTCGGTGACCAATGGGATTACGCAGGAACTCAAATTACTGACGTAAGAGCAAGCTTAAATAATTATCAAAGCGCTCCAATGTATATGGCATTCCCTAAAGGCGTTGGATTCTTACCAGCAAAGAGTGGTGTGCCTAAACAATATAACTTAGGACCAGCGGATTACCAAATTACATTCAAAGAAGGTGGACGCGAAAACATCACTGTTTCATATAACAATTCAGAGCCAGAAACAAGCACTGAAGTAACATTCGATGTTCCATACCTTACATACGAAGTTAAGAACGTATATAATGTAGATATCCAATATCCTAATTCTAAAGAAACAGTAAAATACGGATTCAATTACGAACCAATGGTATTACCTGAGACAATGAACTGGGAACCATTCACTGGAGTAGTTTCTTCAGTAAATGACAAGGGAGAAGAAGTATTGACTACAAGAAAAGTAGACATGGCGAAAGCATTCCCACACCCAAGCAATCTAAAGAGCGACGCTACTAATTTTATGGGTAAATTTAACACATTCGCAGTAGCTTACGTAAACTCTAGAAACAAAGCACTTGGTAGACCACAAGACTACAAGAACACAATCGCAGTAGAAAAAGGCAAATCATATATCAATGATGCTCCAAATATAATTGGTAAGCAAAACAGATATTACATGTCTGCTACAAATGGCGATGCTACAATTGACTTTGTAAACGTATTGGATATAAGCGGTGCATTCTTCTTCTTAGATTATGCTCAAATGGGTAGATTCATCAAAAAAGCAGAAGAATTCCACTGGGAAGTTCCTAACGCAGATCAGAAACAATATGGCGAAGACTTCAAAGCAGGCGATCAATTACTTGCTAAAGTTCGCGGTGGTGTATTCGGTCTTCCAATGGCGGGAGCAGAAGTTCACGCAAAAGTGAAACCAATAGTTTCTGATAACTATACAGCAAGCCAATTAAGCAGAGTGAAAGTAGTGCCAAATCCATATTATATTTCGCACGAAGCACAGAAATCTGCTTACGATACTAAGCTTTACTTCACAAAGTTACCAAAAGAATGCAATATAGACATATTCACAATCAATGGTGATTTAGTAAGATCAATTAAGCACGCACCAACTGAAAAAGACGACGACTTTAACTCTGGAGAAAGCCACACTGAATTCAGTAGCTACAAATTTGCAATGGAACCTTGGGACTTATACAGCTCAAACAACCAAAGAGTGCAGAGCCAGACGTTTATAGCATTAATTACGACTCCAAACGGAGAAAAACAAACAGTAAGATTCTCAGTATTAGTTGGTAGCACTAGATTGGTAACTGACTAATTAAATAATAAATCCGTTCAGCTGCCCAAAAGGGCAGCTGGGCTGATATAATTTAATAATAAAATGGAGATTATTTAAATATGAAACAATTTATTCATATCATTATAATTGGAATTGCTCTAACATTTGCATCAATTAGTATTCAAGCAGAAGACACAAAAGGTTTAGATAATACCGTTGGATCTTCAAAGGGTGAATACAAGAAAGTTGGTGCTGCAGGCTCGCAATTCTTGAAAATTCCAGTAGGAGCGAGAGGTGCAGCAATGTCTGCAAACGTCGCTGCCGTTAATGACATTTCAGCTATCTGGTGGAATCCCGCTGGATTAGCATCGGTGAAGACTACTGGTGGTTATTTCGCTAACACATGGCTTTTTGCAGATTTTAACCAAATGTTCGCGGCAATCTCATTGCCTATTTCAAGTGATTTCACAGTAGCAGCTTCGCTAAATTCATTCACCTCTGGAAACATTGAATTTACAAGCTTGCACCAAGACCAAGGTAACAAGCACTATTATCAAGTGTCTGATATGTCCGCTGCATTATCTGTAGCTGGAAATCTAACAGAAGATTTCGCTTTCGGAGTGAATATGAAATATATATATAATTCATTCTCTTCTCTTGAAAGCAGTGCATTTGCATTCGACGTAGGAACTCTTTACAACACAGGGTTATACGGTATTAAAATTGCATTCGCATTATCAAATCTTGGAACAGATTTACAATATAGAGGACAAGATTTAGCTACATTAGCACCACTCTTAAAAGATATGGGTCTTGCTCCAATCGATGCAGAATTTAAAGCTGGATCATACACAATGCCGCTTGTATTTAGAGCTGGTTTAGCTTCAGAGGTCTTTAAAAATGAAGATCACGCAGTTACTGCAGCATTTGACTTTATTACTGCTTCTGACGTTCAAGAGCAATTCGCTATCGGCGCAGAATATACGTTTAAAGACTTAATCGCAATTAGAGGCGGATACCAAATTAACCATGACCAATATGGTCTATCCGGTGGTATCGGATTTAAATATGAAATGGGTGGCGGACTTCACGCTGCTGCTGACTATTCTATCAATCCTACAAAAAGCTTAGGATTAGTAAATAGATTAAGCATTAGATTCGGATTCTAATAATTTCATTATTTTTTCGTAAATTGCCGTCGAGTATTTGTATGCTCGACGGCATTTTTTTAATTATAAACATAGTAATTATATGAAATATAAAAAGATTAGCTTAATAATTATTAGCCTTATCATTTCTGCGATTGGAATAAAAGCAGATGATTTCGGATTTAAATATGAATTATTAAAGCTACAAAATAGCGGAGATTCAACTGAAATATTATTTAATTTCTCTTTTCCTCAAAATAAAGTAGAATTTGCGAAGCAAGGCGAATATTATGTCTCTAATTTAGAACTAATGTTATACCTGAAAAGTAATTCCGATACCATAAGTAAGCTATGGGAAATGTCGACGCAAGCAATAAACCCAGCAGAAAAAATGAACTTAATGTTTATTGGATCAAAAAAAATCACTGCTAAAAATGGGGAATATTCTGGCGAGATATGGCTAACTGATAAAAATGCCAATAAAACGAGTAAGTTTGAGATTAAAACATTGTCTATTCCAAGAGGGAAAAAGAATCATATCAGCGATGTGGTATTAGCCATCGATATTAAGAGAAAAGAAGAAATAGCAGGCGGGATTAATCCAGATTTCGATAGAAATGGATATTATATTCTGCCAAATACAAATGATGAAATTCAGGGAACAAAGCCAGAAATTATAGCATATAATGAAATATATAATATACAAAATATTTCGGCATTAACATTTCAATATAATATATTAAATGGTGCGAAATCAAAGGTAATGACGGAAGCAATCAAGATAAGTAGCGATACAAGTGTTTATGCAAAATTCAATTTAGATACATTGCCAAGCGGCTTATACTACGTCGAAGCTCTTTTGCAAAATGATAAAAATCAAACAATAGAGAAAAGACAGAAGAAAATATACCTAATCAACCCTAAGCAAAAACCAAGTATTAATGTATATTTTAGTGAAGATGAAGCTTTTGAGAAAAGCGAATTTTCTACATTCAGTGAAGAAAAATGCGAAGAAGAATATAAGTATATTAATCTGATTGCTTCGAAAAATGAAAAAGAGCTATGGAAAGACATTACTGACCTAAAAGCAAAGCAAAAGTTCTATTTTAGATTTTGGGAGAACAGACGCACGGATCATAGTAGCTTAGTTAATCCAGCAAGGGAAAACTTTAAGGATAGGATAATTGAGGCGAGGAAATATTATAAAGAATTAAACAATGATGACCTATCGGATAGAGAAAAAATATATATTAAATACGGCAAGCCGATAGAAGTCCAGACAAATACAGCCCAAGATGGGAATAGAGCATACCAAAGCTTTTTCTATTCTGATTTATACGGTGGGGCGCATTTTTACTTTGTTGATTATAAAGGCAATGGCGTGTATATGCTAGTGCATAGCACGATGACGGGCGAAATTCAGAACTATGATTGGGAAACACGCTTCTTAAAAGATTATAAACAATGAACCTAAAATATAAATATTCAATCACATATTTCATTGCGATTATTGCCGGGAAATTACTTCGCTTATTTCCTCTGAAATTCAATGTAATTGCATCAAAGCTCTTTATCCGCTTAGTTTATCCATTGTTAAATAGCCGGAAAAAAGTAGCGATTAATAACCTAAAAGCAGCATTCCCAGATTATGACGATGAGCAAATAAAGAAAATCGCCTATAAATCAATAGAAAGTCTTGGCATAACATTTATGGAGCTGTTTTACTTGCCCAAAATGAGTCGCGAAGAAGTCATGAAATATGTAAAATTTGAAAATCCTGAGCTACTAATAAACTTATATAAAGAAGGTAGAGGATTGTTGCTATTATCCGCTCATTATGGTAATTGGGAATTTATGGCATTTGCCGGCGCCTATCATTTAAATATTGATATGCTGATACCTGTGAAGCTTCTAAAAAACTGGTTCGTGGATAGAATGGTAAATAAAATAAGAACTGCAAATGGGAATAAAATTGTAAATATGGACCGCGCTGCCTTCGAAATGCTAAAGCAATTGAAATCAGGGAAAGCAGTTGCCCTTCTGGCGGATCAATCTGCACAGGAAGATACAGATGTTTTCGTTAGTTTATTCAATAGACCCACCCTTACATATAAAGCTCCTGCGGAATTAGCATTGAAATATAATATCCCTTTGACTATTAATTTCTGCGAGAGGCAAGATGATGGTTCGTATATAATAAAGTCTGAAGAAGTGAAGCACGACGACCTCGAATTAAATCGAGACGCTATTTTAGAATTAACGCAAAGGCACGTCTCTATGCTCGAAAAGCAGTTAATTAAGAATCCAGAACAGTGGGCGTGGGCGCACAAAAGATGGAAGCATCAGCCAAAAAATGAAATGCCAAACAGATAAGAGCAGATCAAATGAAAGATATAATACACGATGAAGTAAAAAATATAATAGTGATACAAACGGCGTTTATCGGAGATACTGCCTTAGCTTTGTTCTTCTGTTACAACATTAAAATTCTGTTCCCAAATGCTAAAATCACCTTTATTAGCACCCCTGTAGCGGCATCTCTAATTAGATCATGCACCATCATTGATGATTGCATCGCCTTTGATAAAAGGAAAGAATACAAGAAAATAAGAGATGTAAAGAAATTCGCAGAGAAAATCAATGAATTAAAGCCCGATATAGTCTTCTCTCTTCATAGATCATTGCGGACATCTATATTAGTGAAGAATATTAATTCAAAGAAGAAAATTGGATTTTCCAATGCCGCAATGTCCTCCGTTTATGACATTAAATGCTCATATTATAATTATCAGCACGAAACCCAAAAGAACAACCAATTGCTGAAGCCATTTGGATACACTGAAAGTGACGAATATCCAATATTGAATTTCAATGGGGAGAGTGAAATCGACGGAGCTGACCAGAGTAAAGAATTAATATATTTGTCGCCGGGTTCGGTCTGGGAAACAAAACAGTGGATACCCGAATATTTCAATAAAGTAGCTAAAGAATTAGAAAACTTAGGATATCAAGTCGTGATTGGAGGAAGCGACAAAGAAATTGACTTGTGTAGCTTTGTGGCGAATGGCACCAATGCGATTAACATTGCTGGAAAGTTGAAATTAAACGAGACAATCAACGTCATCAAAAAGTGCAAATTAGTAGTCTGCAATGATAGCGCTGCTACGCACATGGCAGGTTTGGCGGGTATAAAGTGCCTCAGTATTTATGGAGCAACATCGGAGATTTTCGGTTTCTATCCAATTTCGCATGGGGCTAAGACGATAAAAAATGAGCAGATTAATTGCTCGCCATGTGCCATACACGGAGAAAGAAAATGCCCCTTGGGACACTTCAAATGTATGAGAGGCTTAGCACCAGAGACGGTAATGGAGCGAATAGCCGAAATGTTAAAAGAAACGAATTAATAATAATCATCTATTAAATTCAAATCACTACTTCGATTTCTCTTCTTTTTTTGGAATACCCGTTATAAAAATTCTGGCAAATTCATATTTGGGATGATTGAATTTTAAAGTAATTGCCCCGCGGAATAACTGATTATCTGAAGGAATATACTTAATATGGACAGTTGTTTTCCCACCTGCGGGAATAGTGGTATTATTTTGTAAATCATAAGTAATAGAAGAATCCGAAGGACGCGATTCCTCCATAACAATGCTCGAATCAGTCGTGTTTATTAATTCAATAAATTGTGTTTGCTCTACTCCCTTTTCAGAATTTTGAAATATAAGAAATTCCTTCGGGCTAATAGCTATTGGATAGACCACATAAGCCTGCAAGAATAAATAAATATTTCCCATTTCCTCAATGTTAGTCTCAATATCGATGCTTTTGCTTATGTGCCCCTTGAATCCACGCGTATTAAGCGTAAGGTGTAATATTGTTGAATCTTTTGGTGGGATTTTATAGTTCTCGAGATTCGCAGTAGTGCAACCACAGCCGGGTTTCACGTGTTTAATAAGAAGAGTATCAGTTCCATTATTAAGGATAGGAATTTTAGTAGATAAAATCTCCATATCGGGAGTAATCCTTCCCCAATCAAATATCAATTCTTCCGATACATTCTTAAATTGGATTTCCGGAGCCGCGAAAAGATTAATATTAAAGCAAATTGCAAAAATGCCGACATATAGGTAGCAATAAGGTTTACAAGCTATTGGGAGTAAATAATTCATAATAATAAACGGTTAAAATCGTTAATGTGTTTAAGAAAAGTTGCTTCTAATTTGAAGTAGCATTAAGGTATAACGATAATTAAGACGGAAAATTTTATGGTAGATTCATTTGAAAAGAAAAGAATAAAAGTAGTGATCGCAGATGATCACGAAATGGTCAGGTCTGGAATAAAAAAAATGCTGTCAAAATCGCCAGATATTGATTTCTTGGCAGAAGCAAGAAATGGCAGAGAAGCTATTCACGTGGTAGAGATTTATGAACCCGATATTCTAATTACAGATATTATAATGCCAGGGATGACAGGCATTGAGGCGGTTAGACAATTAAGAGAAACAAACAAAGAATTAAAGATAATAATGCTTTCAGCATTAGAAGAATACAACTACATCGAAGAAGCAATAAGCGCAGGAGCCGATGCCTATTTGTCTAAAATAGTCTCTTCGAAAGAATTATTGGAAGCGATTGGCAGAGTTATTGATGGTGAAAGGGTGTTTAGTTCTTCTATAATTAATATTATTGAAGATAAATACAGGGAATATGATATTGACAAGGAAGAGCTGATCTCTATTACTCGCAGAGAGCAAGATATATTAAACCAGATAGCACTAGGAAAGACCAATCAAGTAATCGCAGAGGAGTTGTTTATCTCTAAGCGAACAGTGGAAGTGCATAGAGCAAATATTTTGCAGAAATTGGGCATCAGTAACGCTGCAGAATTAATGAGATATGCCGTAATGAGCAGATTTAACACATATAATTAAATCAAAGATGAATGGATATTTCAGAACAAATTAAGATAACATATTATAAACTCACTGTATTAAAAGTATGATTTTGTAATAATGAATTATTTTTTAGGTAAATTACGTAATACTACTTATTGTTTCTTGCAAAATAAGCTATATTTTTGCATCCAGTAAAGTCGGCTACGATTTACTCTTAAAATTAAAATAGACAAGATTATAAATTAAATAAATAAATAGATATGAAAAAATTATTAACAACATTGGTTTTAGTAGCTTCATTAGCACTAAATGTAAATGCACAACAAACAAAAAACGTTGGAATTGGAACAACAACTCCTAATGCTTCTGCAATCCTTGATTTGGATGTAAGTGCAGCAGATTTTGGAACTAAATTGGGATTATTAGTCCCAAGAATGACGGCAGCTCAAAGAGATGGCATCGCAAACCCTGCGGAAGGCTTATTGGTTTATGTAACCGATGCAACTCCAGCCGGATTCTACTATCGCAGTGGTTCAGCATGGGTTTCTGTCTCTGGTTTAAGAGGTTCAGGAGTTGCGAATCAAATAGCTTTTTTCTCTGATGCAAGTACAATTAGCACTAATGCTAATTTGGTATATGATGCTTCAGGCAATTTAGTCATTACTAATGGAAATATTGACTTATTGTCAATTGCTTCAGGCGCAGCTAAAGAAGTTCATTTCCACGCTGGAAACGCAAGTGTAAATTACGTTGCAGTAAAAGCACCTGCTACATTGGCAGGAAATATTGATTTTACTTTGCCAGGCAATGCTGGAGCTACAGGACAAGTTCTTACTAAAACAGCAAATGGAACTGAATGGCAAGCCTCTAATAGCGGTGCTATCCCAGCTGGTGCAATGATGCCTTACGCTGGAGCAACTGCACCCGAAGGTTGGTTATTATGCGATGGTCAAGAAGTAAGTAAAACAGATAACTCTGCTTTGTATGCTGCCATAGGAGATGCTTATGGTTCTCCTTCAGATCAAGCTAATTTCAAGCTACCAAACATGCAAGGAACAATGCCTATCGGTGCAAATGGAGGAACCTATACTCTTGGAGCTACAGGCGGGAGCGCTACAACTACTTTAACAACTGATAATTTGCCAGCTCATACTCACCAGTTGGTGGGCGTGCATGTAGGACCAGGTGCTGCTCCAAGTAATTACAACGCGGCGAATATTAATAATAAGGCAGCACTTTTTGCCAATGAAACTAGTGCGTCATCTATGTTAAATATTTTGACTCCATATACAACAGATGACAAAGAGAGACCCCTCGCGCCAGAATCAATAAAGAATACAGGTGGAGGTCAGGCAGTAAATACAATGCCTCCATATACAGTAGTAAACTACATAATCAAAAAGTAATAATCGCAATATTAGATTGGGTTGGGCTAAACAGAACTAAGTTGTAGAATATATTAAAAAAATTAACGATGAATAAAATTAGATTAAATATAGATAAAAGGGTATGGTGCCTAATACTTGCACTCACGATGTTCAGCGCGAGTATGACATCCTACTCACAAACGGTACCGCTTGTCAATATTAAAGGCGGAGCAAAAGTTAGCTTTGCAAATGGCTCTAATGTATTAATTAGAGGCTCGCTAAGCAATGGAACAAATGCTACGTTAAGTTTAAATGGGACCATCGGCATCTATGGGAATTGGATCAACAACGGAACCCAAACAGCGTCAGCTACATCTCGAATAGAGTTTATTGGTGGCGATAACGCTGAAATTTCAGGTACCGGTGGTAGCACCCAATTTTATAGTATCTTGGTTAATAAAGATACGCGCCAGGTTGTGCTTTCTCTGAATACAGCACCTGCTACAAGCACTCCAGCTGGATTTGTGGAACTTCGCAAAGGTAGCTTTAAGGTAATAGGTGAATACACATATACCAATTCCTTCCTTGCGAAAGTTGATGGCATCTTATCTATACCTGGAACAGCTGAATTTTGGCTTGAAAACCCAAATGCAGTGGTCGAGGGGCAATTAGCTGATTTAATTTTAAATGGCAAGTTGAAAATTACAGATGGCACATTTAATGCATCGCAAGCATTGCTATCCACAGTTACAGAGCAAGGAACAGAGTTAGAAATTGAAGATGGAACATTGAATGTAGGGCAAAGACTCTCATTGAATAATGCTTCGACTACTACTCCTCTAAAATTTACTCAAACAGGTGGAACAATCAATGTAGCAACTGCAGGTGTTCAAACTAATACGAATTCAATTTTTGAATTCATTAGCCCAGAAGCAGTCGTTAATATTAGCGGTGGCGAAATTGTATTGAAAAATGAAAATAGCACTGCTAACGTAATAGATTACAACTTCGCAGTAAATAACGCTACCGTAACCGGTGGCACTCTGAAAATAGATGCAGCAGCCGCAAGTCAAACATTTAGCATTAAATCTGCAATTCCAATAGGGAATTTATTGATGACTGGCACAAATAATCCTGTAGTTCAACTATCAGGCAATAACTTATCTGTATTAAAAGATGTTACTATCGCTGGTGCTGGAGAAGATAGAGTGAAGCTAAATGGTTTCGATCTAAGCTTAGGCGGTGATTGGAATCATAATATCGCACAAGCAAATGGACTTAACCAAGGCACTAACAATGTAATATTTACTGGTAATAAAGTCCAGAAGATTACTGCAACTACTATTGATCCGGTTTTCACGACTTTAATCAATAATAAAACTGGCGAAAAAATTGTAATGCACAAACCGATGAGCATTACAAGTAAATTGAAATTGGTCGGAACAACTGCAATAATTGATATGCAGTCTAACAATCTTACGATTGATGCAAGTGCGAAAATATTTGCAGATGTATCTGAAACGAATGAAAGCGTTACAGCATTCAATTCATCAAAATATATAATAAATTCAGGATCAAATACCGACCCGCTTCTCGGAGCTAAGTTAATTAGAAAATTGCCAGCGCTTGAATTAGGTAGCATAGCAAATATTGCTTTCCCGATAGGAACACCAAACGCGTATTCCCCTGTGCAAATAGATCTATTCCAAACTTCAACTACATTAGCTACTGACGCAAATATAGGCGTAAAAGTTGTGCCATTGGAGCACCCAGGCGTTGAAGTAAGCAATAAATCTCTAAAAAAATATTGGAATGTATCTACTAGTGGTATAACATTAACAAATGATAAAGCTGAAATAAGATGCTTTTATGATGCAAATGACGCTGTGGGCGGAGGTAGCGAAGGTTACTACCGTGTAGCAAAATATACTCCAGAATGGAATACACCAGCAGCTTATTGGCAAAGCGAGCCAGGAAGAGATTCTAATTATGTAGATTTTGGTTTGCATTATTTAGTATCTAAAGGATTGAATAATATCGATGGTGATTGGACTGCTGCCGAGCAAAAAGCAATCTCTGGATATTATTATTCAAGACAGAACGGCGATTACAACGATCCAAACACCTGGTCGAAAATCGCTTTTGGTGGAGACGCTGCACCAACAGCTCCTAATAAGTTGAGTGACAGAGTTTATATACAAGAGAATGTGGTAACAGTTACAGAAAATACACCTGCGGCTAAGTTAATTGCTGTGCAGACCGGAAAAGATGGACGCGGAGATGGAGTATTGAAAATACAAAATAACTTCGTCGTGGTTGGTGATACATTCAAATTAGAAGCAAAAGCAAAATTATACATTGGGTCAGAAGAGGGAATTAGTGAATCCGGAGCAACTGGAAACGTCCAAACTCAAAACAGATTCTTTAGCAAAGACGCTCATTATTTCTATTACGGTGATTTAGCACAAATAACTGGAACGGGAATCCCAACGCAAGTAGCAAAACTTACTATTGATAAAACTGCTACTGCAAAAGTTACTTTGAGCAGAAACATACTTATTTCTGATGAATTCCATTTAATAAATGGTATCTTCGATATGTCCTCCTCTACGCTTGATGGATTAACTGTTGACAGAAAATTTAAAATGGATGATGGTGAGTTTATCGTTAATTCGGCATTCCCAATTAATTATACTGCTCCTACATTCACAAATGGACAAATTACTTTCGATGGAACTGGAAATATAACTATTCCATCATCTGCTTCTGAAACTCCTATCGCTCAATACTATAACCTAAAAATAAGTAGTGCGAGCAGATCTGGTAATATCACTTTATCCAGAGATGGAGAAATTAAAATTGCACACAACTTAGATATTTCAAGTCTAAAATTTGCAGATAATAGATATAGATTCTTCACAGATGGATCAACAGTTCGATTCAATAGCACAATAGCTGAGCAAAGTATTCAATTTGCTCCAAACTCTCCAGCAGATGAAAATTGCTACTTGAATTATTATAACTTGATTATTGATGGTGCTAATACTGTTAAGATTACAGGAACAACTTCATCAACGGGCTTAAATATTCTCAATAAGCTGACTATAAACAATGCAGCTGCTACATTTAATGCAAATGGATTTGGTATTAATATACATGGCGATTGGGTAAATACAGCTGGAACCTTTGTGCAAGGAACAGGAACTGTAAAATTCGTTTCAGACGTTGCCTCTATAGCTACAAATATTAAGAGCAGAAGCATGACTGATAATCCATTTAATAATGTAATTGTAAGCGGACCAGGAACTGTGAAGCTAAATAACGATATTTTAATTAATGGTAACCTAACATTTGAACAAGATGTCGTTTTAAGTGCTCTAAGCCATAATGTAAATATTAAAGGTGATTGGAAAAACACAAGCGGAATATTTGATATCGGAACTTCAAACGTGATATTTAGTGGGACAAATCCGCAAAATATAGAAAAAACAACAGGAAATGCAACTTTTAATAAGCTAACTATTCAAAATCTAAATAATGTATATGCTGCCAACGTTGGAAGCGATACATCTGGAGTTATTATAAATAACGAATTAGCACTTAATAGCGGTAATCTTGTATCGCACGTAGGAAATAAATATAAATATGTGCAGATAAACAATCTTATCACAAGATCAGGTGGCGGTTTCGTAGATGGTGAATTAAGAAAGAAAATATCAGCTGGTGCTGTAACAAAAGTATTTGAAGTAGGATATAATACATCTTATACACCAGTTACTTTTGATGTAACTGGAACAGCCGGTTCCGCTGGCTTCGTTGGAGTGATAAGTGATACTATCAACGCTTCATCTAATATTATTAGATGGAATGCAAATAGCCCAACTGCTATTATTCCTGCTAATTCTAAAATTGAACCAACAGGACATATTGCAAGAAGATATGGAATTACAATTCCAGTAGGTTCTTCATTCAATCTATCTAATACAAGATCATATAGCGCGAAAGTGGAATTCGTTCCCGGAGACGTAAAAGGAACAGTTAATCCACAACAATTTACTATGTCTGTGCTGACCAATCCTAATATACCAACTTGGGTATATCCTTTCTCTTATGAATATTTGGTCCGTCCAGTAATTACTGAGAAAACAACTACTTCTACTAAAATGCAAGCTCTGAAAGATTTCGGAAGTATTATAGTAGGTGTTCCATCTATGATTACATACTATTCAAGACAAACAGGTAATTGGAATGATCCACAAAGCTGGTCTCTTGAGCAGTATGGCGGAACAGCAGCTCCTGGCTATCCCGGCCAAACTGAAGTGTATAGAGCGTATATCGGAAACGGGCATACAATTACAATGGGTAGTAATATCACAGTAAATGCTTCATCTGCATCTGGTATTACAGAAAATTCTGCTGTGATTGTTGATAGTGCTAACGGCGCTGGAACTTTGCTTATGGGAGGATACGTAATAAATGGAACTGGTGAGTTTAGATTGTTGAAATATTCTACTCTAAGTATTGGTAGCTCCGCTGGTATCATGTTAGCTGGTAATAATACAGGAAACGTGCAAACTACAACAAGAAATTATAACTATGGAAATCATAACAGAGGTATTTTCATATATACCGGGGCGGGCAATAGCTCAACAGGAAATGGATTGCCAAGTTCAGTGCCAAATAGTGCTACTCCAGATACATTGTCGAAGCTTATTATAGATAAAACAAGTGGAATCCTTACGCAATGGGGAGTTGCCGGAGGCAAAAATGTCCTTCGTGTCTTTGATGAATTAAGGATAATAAAAGGTAATTTTAAACTTTCCGATATAGCTGATGCTGCTTTAGTCCTTTATGGAGATATGACATTAGATTTAAATGCAACATTTACTCCTAATTCAAGAACAGTATGGTTCAGAGGAGAGAAACAACAATATATACAAGCTGGTGCATACAATCAACCTATTGCATTTGATAGGATTGAAATTGATAAGGTAATGAATGCCGGAAATATTACATTAAAGGGAAATACAAATATCAACGTAACTACATTGAATTTTAGCAGTATAAATAAAGTTTTAATAGATGCTAATACTCATTCTTCTGTGGCAAATCCAATTTATGTTTTTGCTGGAACTGTTACAGGTGCAGGACAAATTACAGAGACAACATCTGGTGGATGGGTATTGGGCGATATGAGAAGAAATGTGGCTGCTGGTGCTGCCACTGTGAAATTTGAAACTGGAACTCCTTTGTATTATGCTCCTTTTGAATTGTCTTTTGCTAATGGTACCGGTAGCACTGCAGGTGTATTGTCCGGGGCGAGTATTACTGGAGAGCATCCAATGCTGGGAACAGGGCCTCTTGTAAATTATCCCGTATCAAGAGAAAGACAATTAACAGTATATTGGAAACTTAAGCGACCGGTTGGCTCAGGCTTTGTTAGAGGCAATAGAGCTTATACTCTAAGAACTTATTCGCATTCATCGCATGCTGTAAAGACGGATTGTATTGGTTGTGCGGATCTATCATTTTACAGAGGGGGGAGTATAAATAATAATTATGCTAATAATCAGTGGCAGGGCTTGTTCAATAATAATTCCAGGACTAATTCTGATACTGAGGGTTTTGACTGCAGTGATACAAGATGGCTTACCACTGAAGAGTATAATATACCTGCCAACATGAGGTTTACCTATGGTGGATCTTCATGCACAGATGATGAAAATATTTTAGATAGAATTACGGTTAATTCAGTTGGCTCAGATATACCTTTTGGCTCTCTTACGATTGATGGCTCAAATGGTGATGTCCTCCTCGCTGATTTTGTTGCAGGGAATAGAAATACTCTTAAATATTATTCATTCTATTCAATAAAAGATGGAGATTGGTCTGACCCTACTACATGGTCAACAGAAGGTTATAATGGAACAGTAAATGCAGCAGCAACTGATTATTCTGCGGGTGATATTCGTCCTGTCCCTGCTCGTCAATATGATGTGGCTTACATTGGTAATGGAAAGAAAGTAAGAGCTGATGTGTTAATAGGTACTAATCTATTAACTCCTACATCTTTATTGGGTACATGTGTGAAGGTGGAAAATACAGGAACACTTGATTTGGGAACTACTTCTCTTAGAGGTAATCAATTTACTGCAGATCCAGGCTCAACATTGATTATAGGTGCTAATGATGGACTTAATAGAAATCAATATTTGGGCAACGTGCAATTATATTACAATTCGCCAATAGCAGTTGCAGATAGTGTTAATATTGTTTATTCTCCACGAGGTAGGACTGTAAATAGACATCAAATACCTATTGCTAATTATGATGCAACAAGCAGCTATATAACATCTGTAAGATTTTATTCAGCAACAGTGTCTAATATCTTAACATATACTTCTGGTGATAGATATAGATTAGGTTCATACGCATGTATTCTTATGCCAGCAAGTCTGAATGTTAACTCTGGTTCTACCTACAGCGTAACAATTACTGCAAATGATAGTAGAAGACGAACTTATAGTGTCTCATATTTGACGTATGCTGGAGCGTGGGTGGAGATAGCTACGGTTACTGATGTATGGAATTCAACAAGTTCTTCTAAAACATTAAACTTTACAATCCCTGCAGATTTAGAAACAGGCACAACACTGCTTAGAGTCCAAACGCTTAATAATAGAACTTCCGCAGGTGAAGCTGAATTATATACTATACACGTAACTAAACCAGATTATGTAGCTAATCAGGTGCCAGGAACAGCTTTGCCATCAGTGCTAAAGAGCCTTACAATGACGACGGATAATGAACCAGCGGCGTCTCAGACCTTTACATTAAATAAAAGCCTGACGATAGTGGATTATCTCAAATTTGATAAGGGAAATTTTGTCAATGGAGCGAATACTCTTAATGTAGCTGGCGATATAATCAGTAATAATGCAAATACATTTAATGCTGTCGGTGGGCAGGTCAATTTAATAGACGTTCAGAATTGTGATATAAAGGGTAATGCGTCTATAACATTTGATAAGATTAATCTCCGCAAAAAAGACGCAATAATTAACTTAAATACTGACGTTAATATTATAAGTGAATGGAGAGTAGATACATTGAACTCCGTTAACTTGGCAGATAGTAGAACATTAAAATTTGAAGCAAACGCAGGCATCTATGGCTATCCAGGCAATAATAAAGCAATGATAAAAGTAAGTGGTTCAGAAAATACTGGAAAGATGATAAAAACATTCTCATCCAATCTAGCGACTGGCAATCGTGGCTTCGAATTCCCATTTGGTATTGATACTACTTATAACCCAGCAAACATTAGAATGACAGGCGCTTACGCAGCTAATAACTCGCTTACAGTTCAGTTGTTTAATAGGAAGCATCCTGCAGCCTTAAACGGAGACATATTAAAGAAGTATTGGAAATTAGAGACACAAGGAATTAGCAACATAACAGCTTCCTCATTAGGTTTCGGCTATAGGAGTGCTGATACAAGTGGCGATATGAAAAAGTATATACCAGCAAGATATGCTTCAGGTGCATGGGAAATTGACTTAGGGACAAATCCAATAGGCAAGCCGGATACAATAAACATTACCAATGAATCAGGCGTTTCAGGCGAATGGACTACTGGTATTCCTACTACATATTTCACAAATAGAATATTCTATTCAAGGAATACTGGCAGCTGGGACGTGAAAAGTAACTGGTCAACGGATGCAACACTAAAACATACAGGTAAATCAGCCGCCTACTATCCTGGTGAATTATATGAAAACGACGTAGTCAATATTGATGGTCATACAATAACACTTAATGATCCAAAATTATTAATACTTGATTCAATCAGAATTGGCGGGACTAATAATAATACCGTTGCTGGAAGGTTGCTGTTTGGAAATGTAGCTAACAATCAGATGTTTTTACGCTCAGTATTTTTAGATGCAGATAATGGCGAAATAGCATCAGAGAATGCAAATTCAGGATTAGATACAATGATATTGAGCAGTCTGTTTGTCAACAAATCTACAGGAACTGGCTTCAATGGAGCATCTAATTTACCATCGAAAGTAATATTAAAATTCGCAGGTGAAGGCAATAGCACTATTTCAGGCGAAGGAAATTATACATCTATTGGCGATATAATTCAGAAAAAAGGTGGCGGATTTAGTGACACATTGAAAATCGAATCTAATAGCTTTGCATTAGCAACTGAAAGCAAATTAACGGGAGCAATTACCCCTGAATCAGGAATAATTCGCAATCAATCAGATAAAGATTTGTATTTATCAGCTACAGGTGTAGATGTAAATATGGGATTAAATTCAGGGATTGATTGTAAGAAACAAACTACATACACAAGGTCAAGCTTAATAACAAACACTAATACGACTATCAATGTTGATGGCGGAAACTTGAGTGTAGGAACTGCTGCGAATGGGCATATGCTCTATAAAACAGGAACAACAGTAACATTAACAGACGGGAAAATAGAAGTAGCCGGTGCATTTGCCCGCTTTAACGAAAATGCTTCCGTGGATTTAACGATAGCAAATAAAAATACAAACAACTTTATCGTCAATTCAATTGGCAACACATCAACAGATAAAATAGGCTTTGATTTAAGCAACTCAGCCTCTTCAATTAGCATGTCAGATGGTAGAATACTTGTAGCTAACGGCGGTGGGACTACCAGCACTCCATTCGATTTAAGAATTAACGCAATGGGAGGTTCTGGTTTAACAGGCGGACTTATCATAAGTGGTGTCGAAGATAAAACGCCAGCTGGCACGAATATTAAAATAGGTGGCTCTACACCTCTATATGACTTAGCTTTCATTAATGGTGTGGATAATGTTAGAATATCTACGAGCATCTTAGAGCAAACCATGAAGATAAAGAATAATTGGACAATTACAGATAGACATGACTTCAATTTAAATGGAAATACCATCAGTCTTGGTGGTAACCTTACTAACAATGGAGGATTTACAGCTGTTCCAGCTGGTGCTACAACTGGTGCATGGCAATTAGAGCTTGACGGGGCAGGTGACCAGACTATAAGCGATAATAGCGAAAATGGATTAAATATCCATAACTTTAGAGTGAATAAACCCACAGGAGACGTTATATTAGGAGCAGATACAAAACTGTGGGTTCGTAGCACCCTTGAATTCTCAACAGATAATAATGCGATTATCAAAACTGGTGTTACCGATATGAGCAAATATGTAATAGTTGCTCCAAAAGAAGGCGTGAATAGCGTAGCCACGGTGATTAGAGCAGGAAAAGGTCACGTAGATGGATATATGGGATCATGGATACCAGCAACTGCCTCATCGGTTAAGTTTGATATTGGTGGTTCAACAAATGCAATCTACAGACCTGTAGAATTCCAGACAGTAGGAGCGAACACTGGCGGTATCGTAATGGCTAAATATAATAATACTGCTCATACGACCCTTCCGTCTATCGCAAGCTCTAAATTAGACAAATACTGGACAGTTATACCTCACACAGATCCGACTAAAGCATTTAGCTTAGCTGAAGGACAAAGCTATAACTTAGCTGTAAATTATGATAATACAGAATTAACAGCTGGAACAAACGAGCTTGAGTTAGAACAAATAATGAGAACTCCAAGCATCGCTTTGAATGCTATTGGAACTTGGGCTTCGCTAAATACAAATGAAAAAAGAGCTAATTATTCTAAATCATTTGCTAATACAAACTTCGGTGACGTAATATTAGGAATACCATTAGGAATAACATATTATAGTATCAATAGTGGCGACTGGAATAACCCTACAAACTGGTCTACAACTGGCTACGATGGAACATCAGCAGCAGATTATCCTCGTTTAGCGACAGATTTCGTAAAAATCGGTAACGGTAAGAAAATTGTAGTGCCTTCAACTTTAACAGATTTAAGGGTAAATTCAGTAGTAGTCGAGAAGTACAATAATGTCCCCGGCGCATTGCAGATTAATGGAAAATTCAATGGAATATCCGGAAGATCATTTGTTCTTTCAGATGATTGCACAATCGGAGTTCAGCATATGCACGGAATTAATTCACTAATGGAAGGATCTCGCGGGGCAATTATCACAAATTCGAGAACATTTGGCACAAGCCGCTACATCTACAATAGTAGTGAGGGTGCTCAAATAACAGGTAATGCAATCCCTAATACAATCAAGACTTTAATACTTAACAATTCAACAGCTGGTAACAATTCATTGTTCCTCCATAATTCAGACATAAGTGGAGAGTTGGCAATTCAAGATACATTAGCTATCGAACAAGGCTTATTTAATACATCAGATAGAAATATCAGAATCGCAAAAGCCGTTCAGATTGGTAAACAAACCAATGAAGGTGTGCTTGAAGCTGGAACATCATCATTTATTTTCCAAGATGGTGCAGATAAGTATATAGACATAGCGAATCTTGGCGGTATTAGATTCTATCGTATAGATTTAAACAATACTAAACTGCATGCGAATAGAACAATTGAAGCAGAAGGAGCATTGCAACACGTATATGTTAAGAATAAGTTGAATTTTGCTGGAACAAGTGCCTTATTCATTCTCGGAGACGCTGTTAACTTAACAGTCGAATCCTCTGATCCACAGGCAATTACAGGTTTTGATGGCAATAAATTCGTTCAAACATCTGTTACATCCGGCAGCTTAATAAGAGAAGTAAAAAATAACTCTATTTATACATTCCCAATAGGCTCACTCGAAAACTCAGTTCTACAATATGCAAAAGCAGATCTTACATTAGCTAATACAGGCAATAGCGGTAGAATTGGTCTTAGAACTTCATGGGGCCAAAACTCAAATAACGCACACAAATATTTAAGTGTAAATGCAAATGCTGGCTATATGAAGAGATATTGGGCAGTCGATAGCGTAACTATGCAAATCAATGGCAATCTAAAGTTCTACTACAACGAAGGAGAATTTACAACAAATTCTACAGAAGATGATATGAAGAGAATTGTAAGATGGAGACCAGCTAAAGAAAGAGCGGAAGGTGCTTGGTCATTCCCTGTAACTATTGCTAATTTAGATAAAGCTGCCAATACATTTGGCACAGGCATTAGTTTTGACTATACAGGATTCACTGGCGACTGGACTTTAGGAAATGACAGAACATTCAGAAGAATATTCTATAGCCGCCAAGACGGAAACTGGAATAGTCCTGATAGCTGGACATTTAGTGATACACACAGCGGAGATATTGCAGGCATAGGGCTATTCCCTAACTCAGCAGGAGACTCGGTAGTAATAGGTGGTTCAAAGATCATTACATTAAACATTAACAATCCATTTGCAAATATAATGGACGTGGGTATCCAATTAGGAAACACTGCCGAAAACGCTGGCATACTTAAAATTACTAACGAAAATATATTAAATGGTACGTATTTTAACTTTATTCCTGGATCATCATTATATATTGGTTCTGCGAATGGTATTTCAGCGGAAGGAACAAATTCTGGAAATATTCAAACTACAAATAGAATATTTGACCAAGCAGGAAATTATTACTACTCAGGAACAAGTAATCAATCATTAGGAAATGGATTACCTAATACAGTAGCCGGATTAGGAATAGCAAATACAGGAACCGAGAATAACAATACCGTAACTTTTGATAGAAACATAAGTATTGGGAAGCTATTCACAGTCATTTCAGGAACTGCTGACATCGTAGACCACACTGTTACAACAACAGCGACTGATGCCACTATGTCAATGTCTGATGGTGCATTGCTTAGAATTGGCGCAAGTAATACGCCAAATACAGCATTAACAGGCTTTAAAAATTACCTATTACACAATAATAGCACGATAGAGTTCTATGGAACTAATCAGGATATTTCAAATGTTCCTCTTAAATTCTATGATCCAAATAATGCAGACGAGACTTTACAAGGATATGGTAACGTGTTGATGAGCAACGGAACAAGCTATATTGGTAACAAAATTCTTCTGAGAGGTAATTATACTATTAATAATGCATCAACAGGTATTACTATTCATGATGGAACTGATGCAGTAAGAGTCCTGAAAAATGTGACTATTAACGGCTCGCTGATGAATAAGGGCATAATTGATGTAGGAAATTGCGAATAAATAATAAATAGAAATAGATTAAGTAAATAAATTTTTTTTAAAAATATAATAAACAATTTTATAATTTTATTGGAGATAAACCAATGACAATCAGAACAACTAAAAGTCTCCTTATTGGAGCAATTGCAAGCTTAGGCTTAGCATTGGGCACAGCCGACGCGCTAGCTCAAACAACAGATGCTACTGGTGTATTTAACACTAGCGAAAGTAGTAGCTACGTAGTTCCTTCTTCAACATCAACTGCGGGTGGTGGCGTTATTCGTATGAGAAGTAAAACCGGAGCAATTACAGGGAAATACGGTGCCACTGCAACTAATAGATTTCCAGGAACAGTTATCTGGATGTGTACACAAACAATAACGCCACCGGCAGAGGGTGGCACATTGTTCGTTACTGATATGAAGACAGATGGCTCCGGGGATAAGACATTTACTGGAAAATACGATGTTTCTGGAACATATCAGCCAGGAGATGTAGCAACTGGTAAGCGTGTATACACTGGAACAACATTTACATTTTCAGGAACTTCTTCAGGAACTTCCCAGATTATTCCTTCAGAAAACACTAATAATGGTGGTGGATTTGATAATGTAGAATTATCTGGAAGCCAAGCAAAAACGACAGGTAGCTGTGTAGCGGCAGGAACAGCTGGATTAAGTATCAATACTTTGACGCAAGCTGGAGGAGCATTTACAAACCAGACTAATTTAGCATTGGGTGCTAATACTCATTCAGTAGATAATATGGTTAATGCATCTACTGATTGCGGTATTGAATTAGCTAAAAATGGAATATTAAATATTAAGGATTTAACTAATACTACTGGTAAACTGAAACTTAACGAACAAGCAACAGTCAATTTGTCTGGAACATTCATACGCACTGCTGGCGAAATGGATTTTGCCTGTGCCTCTACTTTTAATTACACAGGTACCGGTGCACAAACTATCGTAGCTACTGATGCGCTAGCAACTAATGGTTTCGCTTCATACGGTAACCTTGGTATTTCTGGGGGTGCTAAAACAGCTGGTGGCGACTTCTCTGTTTGTGGTAACTTCGCTGGTAATGCGAATTTGGATAATGATGAGCATACAATGACAATGTTAAACGGAAATCAAAACAGAATTTCTTACGGAGATCCTTCTACTGGTATCTATGAAGTAACTGGTAAGATCAAATATGAGAATATAGATGCTAATAAAGAATTAACATTTAACAACAAAGGAACTCAAATTATATTTGAAGCAGCACCAAAGACATTCACATTAGACGTAAGAAGTGCAACTGCACCAGTTAAAGCAGGTGCTGACAACTTTAAGACAGATAGAGATATTAACAGAAGAATTAATGTAGCATATACTCTTAATGGAACACCTGGTAATCTAAGTAATGGTAAAATATCTTCATTTAAAACACTATGGACTGCAGCAGACGTAACAAACATTGCTGGATCAGTAGATTATACAAAACTAAAAATAGCTGAATTATACTCGACTACAAAAGAAAGCAAGAAATTAGTTCGCTTCGGTGCTAGCACTACAGTAAGTGCGTCAGATAGAACAATCACTTATGCTGGCGGAGCTTCTGGAGCTGAAGGTTTAGCATTGGTTGCAGCAACAGCTCCAAGCGATCCAGTAACTGTAGAGGAAAACAAGATGTTATTCAATGGATCAGACATCGTGTTATCAACAAAAATACAAAAAATCACATCTATTGTTCATGGTCGTTGGTCAAACCCATTGACTTGGGATGAAGGTCACGAGCCTTACGCTTACGAAGACGTAGATATCAAAACATCTGTATGGGTTGGTGATGATCGCGCATTGTTCGGAACTGAATCTCAATATGCATACGCAGTGAACGAGAGAGCTACTGGAGCACCTGGTGTAGCACCAAGTGCAGCTGCTAACTCTATAACAATCTTGGATATTCAAGATGCAGGTCTTTATATCTCTAATCAAGATGGTGATATGTATAAAACAAATGGAAGTGAAGTAGTATTTGCAACAGTAATGCAAGGAAATATTAAATCAGGTATCTTTAACAAAAACGCAAGAACAACAGATTCTGATATTAATCCAATGCTTAATACTGCTAGGGTAAATGGTATCTTTATTTCTGCTGTAGTAGGCGGAGACACTCCTACATATACTCCAGTATTGGGAGCATCTCAGTTTGATAACCAAGGATTTATGCATAATGCTGGTATCATTGAAGTTGGTACTTGTCAATAATAAAATCAATAACAGTATTCGCACTATGAGATATTTAACGATAAACATAGTATAGTTAATACAAACAATCTTATACAGTCCCGCCTACGAATGGTGGGCGGGACTAATAAGATATAAGTTAATCTTATCATGAGTTTAATCAAACTGATTAAGTAAATGATAGAATTAAAAAAGCCAAAAAAATGGTGTATATTTTAATAACCTAAAGATTGTTAAAGAAATGGAAATAAAATTTAGACATATTGTAGCGGTATTCGTCCTACTCAGCATAGGTAGCTTTTTAGCTTATGCACAGGAAGCTTCGTTTAACAACACAGGCGGCAAACTCACAAACGAAGGGACAATAAGGGTTAATATAGGGCAGGTGAAAGGTTTGCCTGATTCACTTGGTGGCAGGATAGAGTTCACGAGCAAGGATGGTGGGCACGTCCAAGCCATACCCAATATAAAATATTGGCAATTAGTTCTTAAGGGTAAAGGATATCGAAAAATCCGCAAAGAAAATTCTTCATCACACCTAATTGTGGGCGATAGCTTGATAATGATAGATTCTACAAAAATTGAATTGTATGAAGCGGATATTTACGCAAAAAACTCAGTAGAGAACACTACGAAAGTTTATGGCTCTAAGGAAGTCCGCTTGAATAGCGAGGTGAAAGCTCAGGATATGATAGGCAATGGGCGGGGTAGCTTTGATCATTTAAATATCGATAATCCCCATGGAGTAAATGTCATCAAAGGTGGATTTACCGTTGATAGCTCGCTTACCCTTACCAGAGGGAAATTGAATAATACTACACAAAACTTCAATATGCGAGATTCATCTTTGATTACTCGATACGAAGGTGGCGCATTAGCCGAAAAGCCTAATTTCGAAGGAACTATAGACGTAAGCTATAAAGGCGCGGGAAAATCTATTCAGACAGGCGGAGAATTACCATTAGAAAAGGATAAATTGCAGAACTTGAGAGTAGAAAATGCCGGCGGAATCGTGCTGACACACGATGTGCAGGTCAATAGAAGCCTATACGTCGGAGCGAGAATTGCAACAGAATTTGATGAAGAGAAGAGATATGTTTTGACTTATACACCAGCAATTAATCCAGATTTCTCCATGTCTCCGCAAGCCGAGATAGACGGAACTTTCCGCAGAACCTTCATCAGCTATAAAGAAAATATGCTCATGAACAATAGATTTACTTGGGCATTGTTTAAAACAGATGGCGATGCAGGCGGAGTAAAGACATTAAACTTCAGAGTGAAGCCAAAAACATTTTTCGCATTGCCTGAGGGGAATGTTCAAAAAGTAGAAAGAAGTTTCGAAATATGGGCAGAAAAATCAACTACGCAAAGCGATACAACTACAGCAATCCCAAATGTAGATATAGGTTATGGCTGGAGAAGCGAAGATGGTGATGAGCAGGTTGATGAAAGCAAGGGCTTAGATATTCCGACATTAAAATTAAAAAGATGGAATGGCGGAGATTGGAACAGTATAATGTCTTCAACAGTTCCAGAAAAGAGTCCAGATGGCAAATGGTATTTCGCCAGTGCATCTAATATTGATTTACTTGGTAAGTTTGTCATCGGGTCAGATAAGGGTGGAAACATAAACTTAGCAGCAAAAGTTTTCTTGGAAGGACCATATTATGATTCACTAATGAAGACAGAGTTGGTTAAATTTAATCTTTTGCCTCGCACTCCGGATGATGTTTATCCGTATAATTTAGATAAGAACAGAGCTAAAGTAAAGGCAACAATAGCTAAATTGGATAGTATAGTGGATTGGATAGTGATGGAATTTAAACCAGAAACAGGTGAATCTCAATACGCATCATTACTCTTGAAGAATGATGGAACAATATTGTCTCCACACGGCGATACTGTTCTAAATCTAACAGCTCTCGGAATAGATTCCGGCGTATATTTCATAGGTGTTTTGCACAGAAATCACTTACCAGTGTATACAATGAAAACAATGAAAATGCGTCAAGAATATAATGGGCAAATTGCCGACTTTACGAAACCAGCCACGGTATACGGTAAAGAAGGTTCGCTTAGACCGCTTGACATTAAGGGAGGATTTATTCTCTATGGCATGGTCGCCGGCGACGTTAATGGAGATAATAAGATAGACGAGACAGATTATAAACTAACATGGGAAAATAGAGACATGCAATTTATTCGGACGCAATATGATATTAATATGTCGGGCTACGTAAATACCAGAGATATCAATTTCCCTTGGAACAATCGTAATAGATCAGCAAATATTCCATAAACGAAGTAAAT
>CAZGXC010000005.1:0-18229 GCA_964529535.1 uncultured Hyphomicrobiales bacterium
GCTATAAATACAGCTACTACAATAGCATATCAAGATGTTTACAATACAACAGGTACAGTATTGCGCGAGCTTGATAAAGATGAGTTCGACAAAGACGATATCGAGCGTATGATAGCTAGCATGTATGTCCCTCAATTATCACGACATATTCAGATCCTGCACGGAGCATTGACAGATGCAAAAGTAACGATGTATCTAAAAATCGGAACTGCCGGCACAGGCGGAATGGGCTTAAATATCCCATACACTCACTCCGAAGAAAGACCATCAAGAGTGCTATTAGCTAAATCAGCAGTAGCCGGAGCAATGACTTTATTGCTATTCTTAATGGCGCGCACTCCGGGTGGCTGTATAGTAAAAGAAGTAAAGCCAACAGCTACAATTTGCTGGAAGCGCATTACTAAAGATAAAGTTTATAGAAGAGGTCAGCCAATTCCTTTGGTTGATATGAAGATAGAAGACGCTCACCAAGTAGATGGAAGCTTTACTTTCAGCGACGATAAGGGCGTGCAATCAACAGATAAATTCTTCGAATCAGTATTTATCGATACTGGCGAGAATGGAATTTTCTCCAAAGCAGAATTTGAAGCCATTACATCCATCGGGCAGATGGAAATGATTACTCCAGAGGAAATCTCTGCGGCAGCAATATTCGAAATCATTGGTGGTAACTCTGGTAACGACGTGATCCAAGGATTAGATGCCTTCACAATGGGACCAACTTACAGAGGCGGCACACTTCGCCACAGAGCTTTGGATATCTTAAATAGATTAGAAAAAGAACATAATATTGATAGCGTCGCATTTGAATTGCTCGGACCTCCAAGGTTATCTAAATTGATTTTCGAAGCCTACTTGATGCGCAAGCTCTATGGCTCAATCAATAATGTATTAAAAGCAGATTCAAAAGAATTATCCGACAAAGCATTTGAAATGATCAAGAGCAATGATGAATTACGCTCTCAAATGCTATCAATCGGATTAGTAATATTATTACCAGACGGCAAGTCTTATTTACGCGGAAAAGATGTAAAAATCCCAGTAAAAGCAGGCGACGACGTCCTAAACGCAGATCAAAAACAAATAGATAAATGGTGTTACGAAGCATGGATAGACCTCCGCCCATCAAGCTTTGATGAATGGAAGACCAGATTTACTAACATCAAGAAACAATTAGCAAGCCACAGAGCAGGCGACACAAGTTCCCGCTACAACTTCAATGAAGAATACTGGCAGGGCTTCGAGGAAATCAATGAAGGCAAAATAGTCGGTTGGGTATTCGAAAACGAAGATTTCGGCTGGCGATTCAAAAGATAAGAAAATTATATAATAAATTAATGTTAAACACTCTTTTTGAGGCTTCTTATGAAGAAATTATTACTTTTATTCAGTTTTTTATGTCTGGCAGGCGTAAGTTCGCTTAAAGCCGTAGATGTAAATACAGCTGAATTGCAAGATCGAAGTGTCCTGGATGATCAAAGGATTAAGCCGGGTGATACTCGATATCCTATTCCTTTTGTGAAAAAGGGAGCAAATCCACGTACTTCTCCGGCTATCTCTACGGGATATTATTTCGTAGATAGCTATGAGACAAGCATTCCAACATTTTGGCGCCCAACTGCAAGGTTCGTAGAACTTACAGTAGAGCCAAATCTTTGGAAGAAAATTTTATCAGGTCCAAGACAAATAGATTCAACGTTTTGGGATAGACCTGAGAACAAAGCATTAGGATTGGGATTCTTTAGAAATCCTGCCCTACCAGCAGTAGGCAGCTATTTTATGCACGATCCAGATCCAGATCAGGTGATATATGCAACAGACTCAACAAATGAGGCTTTTGCAGGACCAATTCCGTTAGGAATAGCAGGCGGTTTCTATTTTAATGGCATCCGCTACGATTCATTCTATGTATCTACAAACGGTGTAATCGCCCTAACAAATAGAAGATATTTCTATAACTCTGAAAACCAAATATCTATTCCTCCGGGAGCTGATAACGCTTACGACCCAATGTCAATGGATTGGTTCGCAACTGGAAGAGGAAGAGCAGATGCTCCATTAGGCACTGAAGAAACAAGATTGCCTGATAACTTTGGTTATCAATATTCTGTGTTAGGCAATGCTCCAAGTAACAGATATGCAGGTATTAGAAGTCCACTAAACACAGTTGGAGCAACTACTTCAGCATCAGATTTACCAGATATGACCGGTCCAAGAGAAGATGGTTTATCTGGATACGAACCAAATAACAAAGCTGCTTTGATAGCACCATTCTGGGGACCTTTAGCAATGAACGTGTATAACGTTCGCTTAGCGCGCCCTATCGAATTCAGTGAAGTGTGGTATAAACGTAGCACATCAGCAGACAAATTGATCATATATTATAAAAACATTACAGTTCAAAAAGGTGTTTATGCAAATCGCTTTGGAGCAAACAACGTAACTTTGGTTATGCCTTACAATCCAGAGTATGGTATCGATGTTACTGCACCTTATGCATCTGCTCAGGTAGTTCTTGACAGAAATGATAGCTCTGTTACTTTCCAATATGGTAAGTTCTTAGGTAGAGCAATCGGACTCGCAGGCAATCGCCCATCGAACATTGCTTGTAGTGGTGTATTCCAAAGATTAACAGTCGCTGGCGTTAGAGGTTTTGCACGTCATATTAACTACAATGGCACTAATGCAAATGCATTAGCAGCTGCTGAATATGAGCAGACAACACACTTTAACAACATGGTTAATCCAAATCAAGGTGCTATTTATGCATCTGATAAAGCTGTAAAATTCCAACAATATAAAAATACTTTAAGAGTATTTAGCACTGAATATAGAGTTCGTGGTCAAGAAAAAACATCAAGCTTAGACTTTATCACTACAATTCCTAATGATAAAGTAGCAGATTACGAATTATTAGCAGGCGAACCAAAAATCGGAGCTTTACAACCAGTAGTAACTATCCAAAACTTGACAAATGATATTCAAGGACCAAACGGAGTAAACTATACTCCTAACGGCTTGAAATTCCGCTCAAGAATCAAGATAATTAATGAGGTTTCTGAAGAGGTAGTATATACTGCATTAGCAGACATCAATCATGCTAACCTTTTGGGAGCTTCTGATAATCACGTAATTTCAGTAAAATACGTAGATGACAAAGGCGCAAACCTAACTTATCCTGATACAACTGTATCAAATAGACAGGGAATTCCTCCATACGGTTTCGCAAAAATTATCTACAGAGCATTTGAACCAAGTGAATTTGACAATAAATACATCGGTAGACTTAAAATGTATATCATCGCAGAGCCAACAAACCCAGAAACACAAGAAAAATTGGGCGATGAATGGCCATTCGATGATACAATGCAGGTAAGACTATGGGTAATGAAGAGACTTAACGCATTCAAAGATGACGTAACTGAATTCCACGTATTAGACGGAAAACCAGTGCCTTCAGCATACAAATGGGTTAACTTAGGCGTAGATGCAATTTCTGGTGATAACTTCTCTAAATATCCATTAGCTCCACGCGGTAGATATCAAGATGAAAGAAAAAAAGGAACATACTTAAATTCACCTGAATTATTATTTAACACAAAAGATGATAATGGTGGTGACTGGGATAAAGATCAAAATCCACAGACTCCAGACGGAGATGAGTTGAGATCATTCCCAATAGATTTATCATCTAAGAGAAATCCAACGCTATCTTTATCAATTCAAAGAGGTAAATATCAACAAGGATTAGATTATCCAAGAGGATTTAACGATCAAGAATTAAGCGGTCCAGAGCCTAGAGTAATGGTCAACGAAGATCCAGATAATGCCTATACAGCTCAAAATGCTTCATCACCAAAATGGTTAGATAAACTACACGTTGAGTTTGCATATCCAAGCCCTAATGGTATTAAAAATATTACAAATATTGATGAAAAATACTGGAAACAGCACCTAAAAGCTACTCCAAGAAATGCAACAGATATGATTACTAACGTAGCTGCATTCCAAATGTTTGGTGGTGGTGGCTATTGCTTAGGCTTCTTAGAAGACAACAAAGACTCTGCATTAACAACTCAACAAGGTTTACGCGCAGATAAATATGATGATGGTTTTGACTGGGATTTCAAAAAAGTATTCATTAGAATTCCAAATTATATCCTAAATGCACCAGAAGGTGGCGCACGTAACTTTAGATTTAGAATAAAAGAATGGGCATTTAACTACAAAAAAGTAACTGAAGCCTTGAACTTATCAACTATTTCTGATGACGACGATCCATTTATCGTAGATAACGTAGCAATCATTACTCAGGGTGAAGATGCTGATATTGAAGTGGTTTCCGTTAAGATCCACTGGCCTTACACAGCTCTTCCAGCATCACAAGCATCAAGTATTCCTTTGAAAGTTATTATTTCAAACAATACAGCTGTGCCTTCTCAAGAATATGCATTGAAAACATTTATCCTCGGTCCAACTGGCGATACTGTTTATTGCAACATTACAAACCAACCAATCTTAAGACCAGGTAAAACTATTGAAATAACTTTACCAATATGGAATGCTAGATTAAGCGGACCAGGAAGATATCAATTATTTACTAAAATGTTCTACATTGGCAATAGCTCTTCTTTAAGAGATATTGATACTACAAACGACATGAACCACAGTGAATATGAATTAATATTCTCAGATTCTTATGTTTATGATAACTCACCAGATCCACAAAACGCTTCAAATGACATCCCAAGATTCTTGAATGAGTCAATGCCAGGAAAAGGATTAAACTTAAGAGGTTATAACGAAGGCGGTATCGGAACAGCAACAGCAATGCAGTCTACTTCTGCTTACTCTGCTGACGACAAATTAATCAGTGGATACGTAGGTGGCGACGGTTCTGGAGAAATAGCTGTGAAATTCCAAGTATTTGACCAAGATACAATTTACGGTTTCAAAGCTTTCTTCGGCGAAATGAGTGTAAACTCTGACAATATTTTCCTTAAAGTATATAGAGACGGTGGAAGCGGAGTAATGCCAGAATTACAACACATTACTGGTGGTCTAATTGAAAGACAAAGAGGACGTGACGATATTGAAAACGAATACAGATACGGAAGATACGTAACATATTTACTTGACAATCCTATTAAATTAGATCCAGGTAACTATTGGGTATCTATAGTTCAAAGAGGTGCTTATGGATTAGAATTAGGTGCAAAAGCTGATAGAATGGGTATGAGAACTACTTCTACAAGTACTGGATTCCCTCCAACTCAAAATCTACCTCTCGGTATCAATGGTATAAGCTTGTTAGTTGATAAAAACTTGAGAATTAAAAACTCAAGAGGAGAATTAGTAAACAATAATATGTTCTGCTATCAAAATTCTTCTTCTATCGGATCATGGGTTCAATTCAGCCCTGATCAAGGTAACCCAGCTTATGCTCACTTAAACCACTATGGAGTTACTCCAGGTGATAACTTTACTACTTATACATTTACTCGCGGAACTTGGATCCCAATGCTAAGACCTTACTTCGGCGAAAGAAGATTCGGTCAAGTTACTGGAAGCATCCCATGCCCAGATCCAGTGCCAGTAGAATTATCTGAATTTGACGGACACTTCAGAAACAACAACGTTGAATTGTATTGGAAGACTGCTTCTGAAACAAGCAACAAAGGTTTCTACGTAGAGAAAGCAAAAGAAGATGGTAAATTCGAGTCAATTGGATTCGTAGAAGGAAATGGAACTACTAAAATTACTTCAGAATATGCTTATAGCGATTCTAAAGTAGAAAATGGAAACACTTACTTATATAGACTAAAACAAGTAGATATGGACCCACGCCAATGTGCTAAATATTCTAACGTTGTTAAAATCAATGTAAGCAATGACCAAGTTACTCATAAAGTAGGACCAACACCATTCAATAGCGTAACTTACGTAACTGTTACATTACCAAGCCCAGAAAACGTGAACTTAGCAATTATCGATATGTTCGGTAACGAAGTTAAATCATTGCAAAATGGTACTCTCGGAGCTACAAGTCATAAATTCGCTTGGGATGGTAAAGATGCTAATGGTATTCAAATGCCATCAGGATCATACATCTATAGACTAACTGTTAATGGTCAAAATTACTTCGGTAAGATTACTTTAGCAAGATAATCAAATCTATAGAAATTAAAATTACAGCCCTCTGCCGTGAAAAGCAGAGGGTTTTTATTAAGTAAATATTATAAAGTAAATTAAAGGAAAAACAATGGAAGATTCAATCTTTACGAAAATTATTAAAAGAGAAATCCCAGCGGAAATAGTTTTTGAAAATGATGATGTGTTAGCATTTAAAGATATTAATCCTTCGGCACCTATTCACATATTAATAATTCCCAAAAAGCAAATCGCAACAATTAATGATATTGAAGATTCTGATGCGGAATTAATGGGGAAGATAATATTAGCTGCAAAGCAAATCGCAAAGGATAACAATATTGATAAAGATGGATATAGATTGGTGTTCAATTGTAATGAAAATGGGGGGCAAACTGTGTTCCATATCCATTGCCATTTAATTGGCGGAAGAAAATTAGCTTGGCCCGCGGGATAATTAGAAAAATATTAGTAAATCTCAAATATAAATGTTAACTTTGTAAACTTTAATAAAATCAAATATAATAAGATTTAAGGATTGTAAAAATGTATGATATTTTAATGAAACAAGATCCTGAAGTATTCGCTACAGTAAAAGATGAATACGGAAGACAAAGAACAAAATTAGAATTAATAGCAAGCGAAAACTTTACCTCGCAAGCTGTGATGGAAGCTCAAGGCTCCGTATTAACTAACAAATACGCCGAGGGTTACCCAGGAAATAGATATTATGGCGGATGCGAGTACGTGGACGTCGCTGAAAACATCGCTCGCGATAGATTAAAAGAATTGTTCGGCGCGGAATATGCCAACGTTCAGCCGCACAGCGGTTCCAGCGCGAATATGGCTGTATATTACAGCTTTATTAAGCCGGGCGATACTGTAATGGGCTTGAGCTTAGCTCACGGCGGACACTTAACTCACGGGTCTCCTGTAAACTTCTCTGGTAGATTTTTCAACTTTATTCCTTATGAATTAGACCCAGAAACTCAAAGAATTGACTATGATAAGGCAGCTGAATTAGCTAAAAAACATAAGCCAAAGATGATCACTGTTGGTGCTTCTGCTTATCCAAGAGATATTGACTTCGCAAAATTTAGAGAAATAGCTGATAGCGTGGGAGCATTCCTATTTGCTGACATTGCTCACCCTGCTGGATTGATTGCAAAAGGGCATTTAACGAACCCTGTGCCTCATTGCGACGTTGTAGCCTCTACTACTCATAAAACTCTTCGCGGACCTCGTGGCGGGCTTATTATGCTTGGAAAAGACAGAGAGAACCCATTCGGTATCGTAGCTCCAAAATCAGGCAGAGTTAGAAAAATGGGCGAAATCATTGATTCATGGGTAATGCCAGGAATCCAAGGCGGTCCATTAATGCACGTGATTGCTGCTAAAGCTGTGGCATTCGGTGAGTGCTTAACTGAAAACTTCAACCAGTATACAATCCAAGTAATTAAAAATGCTAAAGCATTAGCAGACGCATTGACAAGCAAAGGATATAACTTAGTTTCTGGTGGAACTGATAACCACTTGATGCTTGTTGATTTACAGAATAAAAATGTAACTGGAAAAGAAGCTCAGAACGCATTAGACCACGCTAATATTACTTGTAATAAAAATGCTGTGCCAAACGATCCTAAACCACCATTAGTAACTTCTGGTATTCGTTTGGGAAGTGCTGCATTGACTACTCGCGGATTTAAGGAAGATGACTTCCGCCAAGTGGCTGAATTCATTGACAGAGTAATTACTAATTTCAATGACGAAGCAGTAATTAAATCTGTAGCAAATGACGTTCATGAATTTGCTTCTAAATTCCCATTATATCATGAATTTGATGGCAAAATATAAATAAGATTATTATTTAATTAATAATTAAAAAGCTACTCCTTTTTCAAGGAGTAGCTTTTTTTATGATTAAGCTTTTATCAGGAATTGATTATTTAGCGATTAATATTGGAGCGATTGATCTCGAACCATTAATATCAGTTACTAAATAATATTTTCCACTTGATAATTCAGATACGTTGATATTGTAATTGTTGGAGATTGCTCCATTATTTACGATGCTCTTTACTGTAGCACCAGTCATATCTGTAATGAATACATATCCATTAGCGCCTTCTTTGCTGTTAAGCGTAACATTTACGTTATTAGCAGTTGGATTTGGGCTAATTTGAATATTTGCAATGTTAGTGTTTGTAAGATCTTCCACGCTTGAATTTGGATCTAATAACCATTTGATTGAGTTATTAAGTAGAAGTCCTCTGTGTTGAAGATTTCCAATAGCGTCAAGGTCAAAGCCGTAATATAAAGCTTTGGTAGTAGGAAGAGTTATAGCAGCAGCTACAGCAGTTTTAGTTTCTGGATTTACAGATTGGAAATTCATGATGATTTTTACAGCGTGCTCATCAAGAGGGTTGATAATATCTGCATACTGAGCAGCACCATAATTAGTGTTGTCGTTAATCATAATAGGAGTGCCTAATCCTTCAGTAACAGCGTGTGGCTGAACATCAATAGAAGTCTTTACGTAAGCTGAAGTAGTTGCTAATGCTTTAATACCATCTTTGAACGCTGAGTAACCACCGATCTTTAGTTTGTCATTTAGAACAGCTTTGACAGTTGGGGATAAAACTAAACCTGGTAGAGATGCAGGAGTTTCTGATAGGTGAAGGCATGAAAGTTTAGGAATGATTAACAATGGTTTATTATTCTTTATGCCATCTTCAACGATACCTTGGAAAAAATCGCTCAAGTAGCCATCGCTTATCAATTCTCCCCAAGATGTTTCTGAGAATATTGACATTTTCGCTGTGCTGTGGTCAAATGCTTTTAATGCATCTTCTTTAAATGGAATCGTAACTATTTTATCTTTATAATCTGGAAGCGCTTCTGCTACTATTGGAAGATTTCCTTGAGTAGTGTACATAAAGATTTCTCCACCTTTGCTTAGGTAGTTGTGTTCAATAGTTGCAAAACCTGCCATATAACCTTCAACAGGAACAACTTTCGCCTTGATTGTTGCAGAGAAATAGTTAGGAATGTTTTTATCAGAAGTAATTTGGTAAGAAAGCTCGCCTGTTTGACCTGCATTAATTGTAACAGGAGCAAAATTTTCTAAATCACTTGTAGTCCATGATTCTTGAATAAAGGAAGCTGATTTTACTAATTCAACTTTTACTTGAACATCTACAGAATTTGGATTTTTAATCTTAATTGTTTTAGTTAAAGTTTGTCCCTTATCAATATTGATGTATTCGCTTGCTTTAGTATCTACTAATGCGATAGGTAGAATCTTTTTAACGCCAGCGCGGACTACGTTAAGAACTTCGCTGTTGCTTCCAGTGTTTGTAACTAATGCTGCAATCCAAAGATTGTCGATATTTTGATATGGTAGGGTTATCGTTGCTAAATCAACTTCATAAGTTCTTGTATATACTTTACCTTTTACTGCTGATTCTGGGAAACCTTCTGTTGATCCACTAGTTTTATCAGCCATGTGAAGTAATACGTTTTCGTGTTTGAAGTTTTTCATTGATGATGGCTGGTTATAGAATATAGATGATTCATAGCCGGGGCGTTTGCTTAGGTAGTTACCTTGATCCCAACCTGTGCCAGAGCCAGTTTGTCCATCTTCGAGTATATATAAGTTGAATGCTAATTGAGATGGCACATCAGCCATCATTTCAGCTTCGATAACCGCTGTTAATTTTTTAGCAGCTTTATCTATTGACCAGCTTTTAATTCTGACATCAACGAGAGCTTCTTCGTTTGCTGCAATGGCTTTTTGGATAATATTATTCCATAAAGTCGGATGAACGCCATATTTGTTGCTATATTTTTGTCTATTAATCACACCGCTTGGATAACCAGTGATACTTAATTTTGTGGCTAAATCTTTTTGATAAGATGTTTGCATCTTATCTCCATTATGGAGAGCCACAGGAACGATTAGGTCGTCATATTGTGCGAGAAGTTGGTCGATAACTTCGATACCGATTGGGCACCATCCACACCATGCACCGGTATGGTCTTCTATTAGATAACGTCTTGGAACTGCGTTCGCATCGAAGCTCATAGTAAGTAATAGAGCGAATGCGAAAAATGATAGTAATTTTTTCATTATATACCTTTAAAAAAATTATAAAAAAAATATGTTAAGTTCTTGTTAAAATCTTAAGCAAAACTTGCAAAATGCAAAATATAAAAAAATACTCAAAATAACAAATTATTATAAAGATAATTTATAAAAAGATAGCCGAAGAGCTATCTTGTGAATAGCAATTCGGCTAAGTATTACCTATATGAGTATATTATGAAAAGTGTTAGTCTATGTTGATATGGGTTTCGTTTGGCTTCTGCGGTTCTATCTTATTCAAAGAGATGCAGAGTATACCATTCTCGTATTTTGCTTTGATGCTTTGTTTGTCTGCATTCTCTGGCAAGATAAAAGAGCGGGAGAATGAGCCATAGCTTCTCTCGGAGCGAATTAGCTTATAGCTATCGTTATTAACTGTATCGCTTTGCTCTCTCTTCTTTTCGCCTGAAATGCAGAGCATTCCTTCTTCGTTGATCTTTACTTTTACGTCCTCTTTATTAATTCCCGGCATTTCTGCTTGCACATAAAGAGTATTCTCGTCTTCGAGGATGTCTATTCTTGGGGCAAATCCACCATATTCTACGGAGATGCCTTTATCAAAATCACTGATGAGATCATTCATCTTGCGTGATAAACTATTGAATCCGCTAATGGGATCAAATCTTACTACTGCCATATTATTGTCCTTTCAATATTGCTTGATTATTTATTAATATTATTCTTTTTAATTATAATTATTATTAGTCTATATTTATTTCAAATTCCTGAGGTTGCGGAGGCTCTACCTTTGGCATTGATAGACAAAGAATTCCGTTTTCAAATTTAGCTGTGATTTTTTGAAGCTCTAAATTCTCCGGCAGGATGAATGTCCTGGAAAACGCGCCGTATACTCTTTCGCTCTTTAGCATTGATTTGCTTGCGTTTTCTGGCTCTGATTTCTTCTCGCCCTGAATTGTCAATTCTCTTTCTTCTGTTACACTGATTTTCACGTTTTCTTTGCTGATGCCTGGCAATTCAATGCACATATAATAATTATTCGCATCTTCTGAAATATCTGTGCGTGGAGTAAATCCACCAGCTTCGAGGGTTAAACCTTTTTCTAATTGTCCAGCAAACTCGCCCATTCTCTTTGCTGCTCTCTCGAAGTTTTTCCAAGGGCTCATACTTAAATAAGTCATAATTAAAATACCTTTATATTGTTTGAAAATTTATTTTGTTCTAATATTTAATTTTGTTCTAATGTTATATTTTGTTCTATTATACTATTTTGTTCTATTATTCAGTATGCTTGATAGTCTACGAAATCTGTGCCAAAAGATTTTCTACCCAATTTTGGCAGAAAATATGAAATATTTACAGGGGAAATGGCAGATTTAATGGAAAATTTGCCAGAAAACAAGACAAGATGACATAAGCGACGACAAAATGTCGTAAATATAAGAAGATGATAATCAAAAAGTAATATGATGATTTTTTATAAAATTATGATTCAGCAACAATTTTTCTTTGATTAAATATTCTGCGCTTCAAATTAGCGATAATATTTAAATTCTCATTATTAACTTTGAGAGTTAAGATTATCCCCAGAAAGCCAACGATAATATTCCCCAACCACATTCCAAGCCAAGGGGAGATCAATCCGCGGTCTGCGAATTTCTCACCGGCAATGAGACACGCCCAATAGAGAATGAAAAAGCCAAGGCTAATACCGGCGCTTAATCCGAAGTTCCCACCGCGAGAGCGCACTCCCAGAGGACATCCCACCAATACAAATACAATGCAGGCAAATGGTATGGCGTATTTCTTGTGGATCTCTACTAAATATTCTTTTTGCTCGGTGCGATTGGCTGAAATCATTTGCGCATCAGCAAAAGTTTGATTTTGAAGATTATTAAGCTCTATCGCAATGCTTTGTTTTGCCGGAGACACCTTATTATTACTACTATTATTAGCCTGTTGTTGTCCCATTGGCAAAGTATCATAAGCAATGTTGCTCGGTTGCTGTTTCTGATTTTGATTTTGATCAATAATCCGTTTATCTAATTCCGCATTTTCTAAGTCAAATCCCTTTTCAATTCCAGCTGTATCTTTGGGCGCATTATCTAATAGTAAAATTTTGTTTATATGATTTCTAATATTGCTCTCAAATTTCTTGGCGATTACTTTTTCTGTTTCTTTTGATTTGTTAATCCTTAGCTGCATATCTGCGATTTTCAACTCTCTATCGCCTCTATCGTCATCAGTATTTTCGCTCCGATTTAGATTAAAGCCGACAGCATCAATAAATAAGCGATATTCCTTGAAATCAATTTTCTGCATATTATTAACGCTATTTTCTGGATATTGAATGATTTCTCCATAGTATAGGTCAATCACCATCTTTTCGCTGTTTGCGTCGTAGCGAATATAGCCACTATCTGCCGAAATGATATTTCTCTTCTCAAAGTCTCTATTATCATAAATCGTCAGGGCTTTCATCAGGCTGGAAGCCGAGTCAATATCTCTTGCTAATATCGTAAATCCATCTAATTGATTGGAAAATTGCCCCTTGTCTAATCCGAAAGTAGGCTTTTTTTGAGAAATATCTCTCATCAATATTTTGCTTGCGTGATTAGCATCTGGCAATACTTCATTATTAAACCAATAAGTAAAATAGGTAATAAAGATAGAGCTTATCAGCACGGGGGTCATCATCCGAATCAAGCTACCGCCACTGGATTTGATAATCGTTATTTCGTGATTGGCAGACATTGAGCCAAATGCCATTATCGTGCTAAACAGCACGCCCATTGGAATCGCAAGAACTATGAACGATGGCATTTGATAAGATATTAGCTGCACGATTGTCCAATTATCCAAGCCCTTCCCAATCAGTTTATCCAGATTTAGGATAAGGAATTGAAAGAAAAATAGGAAGACAACCGTAAAAGTCCCCATAATGAACGGGGCTGTGTGCGAGCGGAGCAAATATCTATTTATTAATTTCATTTTTGCGAGTAATTGAGATTATGCGGAGGAATTATGTGGAGGTATTATGCGGAGGGTAATTGCTTACTTACCCCCAAGCTCTAAAGCCTCTAATATCACTTGTTCCATTGATGCCTTCCCAGACTTAATTAGAGTGGAATCAGTCCCTCTTTGCTTTACTGTATCGCTTATAGAATAAATAACAGCGTTATTCTTGACTAAAAATATTTCTGGAAGTTCCTTTAAGGTAACGAAGTTTTTATAGGGGTTTTCAGCATCTTTATTCTTCATTACGATGATTCTGTAATTAGCATTAGTTATTGAAGCATCGTGGATTACGCGCATCGCATTTGGGAAAATATTCTGAAGAGTCTCACAATTACAAGACGGTTGCGCAAATAAGTAGAAATTCAAATCTGGCTTCATAGCTGATTTGATTTTTTGTATAATATCTGTATTTGATTTATAGATGTTATACCGTGCTATAAACCAAGTAAATCCAGGAGTTTGATCAATATCTTTGAAAGATATTTCTTGAGTTTTAAATTCATTTGTATTGGTTGGCGTATCGCAAGCATTACACAGAAGCAAAGTCAATGCGGAAATTATTATTAAATGTATTCTTTTCATTTGGAATAAGTAAATATGGAGCAAATAGTTAATTATGATTCAAATTAAGCGCAAAATTACGGAAAAATACGCTTATTCTGATATTCTATTGAAAAAATTATAAACGTTTTTGTTTTCTTTCATTAGTTTTAAATCTTGAGGATTGCCTTCGGCTACTATACCTTTGGTTGATTTATCAAGCATAATTACTCTGTGAGCTGTGTTCAGCACTCCGTCCAAATCGTGAGAAACTACCACCATCGTAGTGCCAAGAGCTGAGTTAAGCTCAGTAATTAGTGCATCCATAGATGCAGCTGTAACGGGGTCTAATCCAGAAGAAGGCTCATCAAAGCATAGAATTGGCGGATCTAAAGCCATTGCTCTGGCTAAGGCAGCTCTTTTCTTCATACCTCCGGAAATCTCAGACGGCAAGAAAGATTCATAACCGCCCAAGCCAACGGCGGATAACTTAATGCTAACAAGCTCCATAATAATATCGCTATCTAAATCAGTAGATGTTTCTAAGATTAAAGCTATATTTTCTGCTAATGTCATAGAAGCGAATAATCCGCTGGATTGAAATAGCACACCGAATTTATTAAGAATCTTTTTCTTTTCTTTCCCGAGAGCAGAGCAAATATCCATTCCATCTATTAGGATTTGCCCAGCGACGGGAGTTTCTAATCCAATAATCTGACGTAGAACAGTTGATTTTCCGCAACCACTTCCGCCTACAATCATAAATATTTCGCCGCGCTTAATATCGAAGCTAATATCGTCAATAATCGTTCTGTCATCATACTGAACGGTTAGATTTTTTACTTGGATTATTGGAGTGTCTTTACTGTTATTACTATTATTATTATTATTATTATTATTATCATTCATATCTATATACCCAAAGTTTGGAATAAGAAAGTAAATACAGCATCGCTTAGAATGATAAACAGAACTCCAGTAACAACAGCTGCTGTTGTAAATTTACCGACGCTCTCTGCCCCACCAGAGGCTTGCAAACCTCTAAAACAACCGACGGCAGCCACGAGAAATCCGAATACAATGCTTTTGCCGACGCCAGAGAAGACGTGAGAATAATTTAAAGCGCGGGTTAGCTCTGTAATATATCCAGTAAATGTCATTTTGAGCGCGAAAGAAGCTGCTACATATCCACCGACTACGCCCGCTAAATCAGCGAGAATAGTTACAAAAGGAATCGCAAGGGATACTGCCAACACGCGTGGCAAAATAATAAATTGATAGAGGTCAATACCCATTGTTTTTATCGCATCAATTTCCTCGCTTACTTTCATTGTGCCAATTTCGGCAGCAAAAGCAGAACCGGAACGCCCAGCTACTAATATCGCCGTCATTAATGGGGCTAATTCTCTTGCTAAAACGATACCGACTAAATCAGCTATATACTTATCCGCACCGAATTGCTTCAGCAACCACGCACCTTGATAGCCCATAATAAAGCCAAGGAGAAAAATAATGAGGAGAGTAATAGGAACGGCATTTACGCCTGCGCTATTGAAGAAGAAAGCAAAATCCTTGAAGCGAATTTCATTTATCTTTACGGGTAATTTAATCAATGCCGTAAAGAGATTGCCCATAAACTCTGTAAAATCATAGGCATCGGATAGCATTACTCTAATCTTTTTCCCGATAGTTTCAATATATGAATAAAACAGAGAGCGAGAAGGCTTTTGCTCAGGTTGAGCAACAGAGCGTTTTTTTGTAAAAACAGAGACTAAGTTTTCCTGCTCTTTGCTTCCATTAATGAAATCAACTTTTATGTTATGTCCACTTGCGAGCTTATGAACCTGATTATAAAAAGCAACTAAATAAGAATCAAATTCAATGATATTGCCCAAATCTACGAAAAGCTCTGAGTTGCCTGAATATTCAATTTTAGATAGCTTCTCATCGTAATCCGAAGCATTTGCGAGCGTAATCGGTAGCAATGGCGTTAGCGTCATCTTGCCGTTACTTTCTACAATAAGATCTAAAACTTCATTGTGATTTTGTTTCTTCATTAATAGTTGGGATATTTCTATATACTATAAAGGTAAATAGACAATTAAGGATTGATTTTATTTTTGGAATGAAGTATTTTGTAGCTATTGGGCGATGGTGGGGAAGGGGAGCGGATTGATTTTCTTTAAAACAACTATAAACAATTTTTTTGTTTATCAAATTTTTTTTATATTTTTTATATTTTTGCTTGCGATTTTGAAATAAAAACACTATATTAACTTCTTTAAAAAATAACAATACTTTTTTGTATAGATAAAAATTAAAAAATAATAAACACTATAATTAAATATTCCGAAGGAAATGATATGATTAAATCCTTGAATGACTTAAACTTAAATGGCAAAAGAGCATTGATCCGCGTGGACTTCAATGTGCCGATTAACGACGACGGCACTGTCCGCGATGATGCGCGCATCCGTCGCTCCCTGCCAACGATTGAAGCAATTGTAAAGGCTGGTGGCATACCGGTGATTTTATCACACCTCGGCAGACCGAAGGAAGGGCGCGAAGCAAAGTTCTCACTTATGCCAGTAGCGAAATTACTCACTGAAAAATATGGCTATAAAGTAACTTTTATTGAAGATTTGCTCTCCGACGAAGCCGTAAATATCAGCAAAAATGCTAAATCTGGCGAAATCATCCTTTGCGATAATATTCGCTTCTATCCGGGCGAAACAAAGAATGACCCAGAATTAGCCAAAAGCTTAGCAAAGCTCGGCGACGTATATGTAAATGATGCCTTCGGATCTGCCCACAGGGCACATTCTTCTACAGCAGCTGTGGCGGAATTATTCCCAGAGCGCGGAATGGGCTTGCTTTTAGCGGCAGAACTTGATTATTTAAATAAAGTAGTTAAGAATCCAGAAAAACCATTTACTGTAATCCTCGGCGGAGCAAAAGTCTCCGATAAAATAGGCGTAATAGAGAATATTATTGACAAGTGCGATAATATTTTAATCGGCGGTGGAATGGCATTTACCTTTATTAAAGCTATGGGACACGAGATCGGTAAGTCCTTGCTGGAAGCAGAGCATTTAGAGCTAACCAAATCTTTGCTCGCAAAAGCCAAAGCAAACAATGTAAATATTCTCTTGCCTATTGATGTAATAGTTGCTGAAAAATTTGAAGATACGCCTGATAAATCCGAAGTCAATATCGATGCTATGCCCGCTGATAAAATGGGATTAGACGTAGGAAGCGGAACAATTAAAAAATTCAGAGAAATAATTTTAGCATCAAAAACTATTTTCTGGAATGGTCCGATGGGCGTGTTCGAGTTCAAAAACTTCGCTAATGGCACTAATGAAATTGCGAAAGCTGTAGCCGAAGCTACAAGCCAAGGCGCCACAAGCGTGATTGGAGGCGGTGATTCCGCTTCTGCGATTAAGAAGTTGGGATTCGAGCAGCAAGTCTCTTATGTCTCTACTGGTGGCGGCGCATCTCTGGAATTTTTAGAGGGCAAAGAACTGCCGGGCGTGCGAGCATTGTGGATCTAATCAATTATTGATTAAAGTCAATGGTATTGATAAAAGTAAATATTATTGATTAGGCTTAATAAGGTAAATTACCGGATATAAAGATATTTTTTGATGTAGATTTATATTTTGGTATATGCTTTGATAACTATTAATTGAATAACAGAATTGAGCATTATTCGGCGTATTTTGGAAACAATTATGGCGAATATTGCTCAATCTATATCATATTAATAATAAAAGTTTGGTATATGTATATGAATAGTAATAGAAAAAATAATTTTCTTATTGGAACAAAGACTTTTGCGGTGATTTTCTCAATGTTTATCGCCAATATGGTGGCTCTTGCTCAATCTGCTGCGCCCAATCCGTGCAGTTGGAATTATATTGATGGCAATCCTGAATCTACGCGATTAAACAAGATAAAATCAGAACCTCAGTCGCTTGATTCCTTCCGAGTTAAATGGTCGATTGATGCCGTTGCAGGTGATGTCCGCCCATTAATCGGTAATATTGTTAATAACAGTAAGATAAATAAGAATTTTAAGTATCATCCGAATGAAATAGCCGCTCTGATGAGTGGAAGAATTGCGATCATCGATGCCACAGGCAATATTCATAAATATAATGATTATATGCCTTTCGTCAAGGATTTAAGCGTTCTAATTGATACTTTAAGCACGGATCCTTTTACTACATCAAACCAAACTACACTCGTGATGGGTATTGAATCTATCGAGATGGATAGTCCAGATGGGCTCTCGCATGCATATTTGGCGGGCTTTGATTCTCAAGCTGATACGGCAAAACTGCTTCGCAGACTTACTCTGGATTTGCGCGAATATAAGCCAAACGAACACCCTGAAACAACGGTTGTAGTGTTCAG
>CAZGXC010000005.1:18239-38859 GCA_964529535.1 uncultured Hyphomicrobiales bacterium
GAATATAAGCCAAATAGCTATGCTAATATCAAACCAGTGTTCGGCAGGAAATCATCTAATAGCGCGGATTATTCAATCTTCTCGGTGATTAATTGTGCCTCGCCAAGATGGGATACTTCGCATACGCATCTGCCATATTTCAGGGGAATAACGGAATTTATTACTAAAAATTCCACTCCAAATTACCCAATGCCAGATGTAAAAGATGTTCTTACTAATCGTTACCACATGCCAGGCGATGTAGGCTTTGCCACTCCATCAATTTCAAAGATTGCCGGAAAGACTTTAATGGCTCTGCCATATTACGCATATCATAGTAATTTTTACGATTCAATAAAAGTTCATGATGTTAATTTTGACAATGAATTATCTGGCAACTTGCCATATTTAGCAATATTTGATATTAGTTCAAACGTTACTAAACCGCTATTCCAACCAATTGATCTTAGTAAAATTACGAAAGGAAGCAAACCGCAAATCAGACCATATTTTATTAATTCTATTGATAGAGCTACTGGCGATAGTGCATTTTTCATCGTGGCGGAGGAATATCTCGGCAGAGATTCTTCTTTCGGCACTCCGAAACTGCACTTATTCAATCTCAATGGAGATTCGCTTTGCTCAGTAGGTTCTTTCACTAATCCACCATTCAGCAGTAAGCAAGATAATCACCAATGGACGATTGCCGTGGGGAATGTCGACGGTAATGCCGCAAATTCTTGGACGGAATATTTCCCGAATAATCCAGGGAATGAAATTCTCGTAACAGAGACGACGCGCGACTTCGCCGTAGCCGAAAGCAAGCTTTACGTCCTTCGATATTACAGCGGACAACGCCAATTGAAGCCATCTCCACCGAATCATTTACTCTTCCCATTTGATACCATTTGCACCAAGAGGATTAATGGCTGGATAGCTGCCGTCAATGATATTGATGGCGCACCCGATGGCAAAGACGAGATTTTTCTCGTTGATGGTTCTACTCTCCGCATTCTGCGAATGAACGATTATTCTTCCTATGAATTCCGTAGCTGGAATCCATTCGACACGGTTTATACCGCAACATTTCCGAATCAAATAATCTCGAATGTCGCAATCGCTGACTTGGAAGGCGATGGATTAAATGATATTGTTGTTACTACTCAGGATAGCACATACTTGATTGGTATAGATATTCTTAACGTAATCAACGTATTATCTCCAAAAACACCGCCGGGAGTGCTGTGCGTTGGAGATACATTGCCACTAATTTGGCATAATGTAGTAAAGACCTCAAACCGCATAGACATTATGTTCCAGCCGACAAAAGATAAAAAAATATTCGGAAATCCAATAACAATTAATAAAGATTTCAAAAATACTGCCGATACTACGAGATATAGTTATATAATTAGTAATAATTTAGCAGGCAAAGAAGGTTATTTTATTATTCAGCAAAGCGACAACCCGTTTGCTGTAAATGACATAACGGCGATAGTATCGGTCTCCAAGCCGTCAATAGATATTAATATTTCTAATCCAGAAAACTTATTCGTGGGTAGTAATATGTATATCGACGGAAAAGCTGAATGCGTGGATACCATACAATTACAGTTAAGCAATGATGGTGGAACGACTTGGTATACTCAGGACACAATAATCGTAAATTCTAAGGACAGTTTTACGAATGAGTTCAAGTTGCCATGCCCCGATTACTTTAACTGTTCTGATTCAGATGTCGATAAATACCTATTAGTTCGAGGAATTTACTCGAAGTATGATTATATTGATACAAGTAAGGTAATTCCAGCGAAGCTAAAACCGATGCCATTCCCTGTATCAGTGGAGCAATGCACAAGTGCTTGCCCAACTCGTAGCTTCTCGTGGGATTTAAGCTCGGCAGTTATTACCGACAGCATAATTCATATTTCTTTGTCAGTTGATAATGGAATGACTTTTACAGAAATAGCAACATTAACGAATAAAGACAGTAAATTCCAATGGAACGTTCCGACGAATTTACCAAAGGAATTTGTTCTAAGATTTTGCACAAATAAAGGTTGCGTCAGGACGGATACGACTCTGAAACGTCAAGCTAATGAATACATTAACTCCGTTTCTCCGAATCCATTTAATCCGATAACAGCACAGCTGGAGGTGGTATATAAGATACCAGTAGATGCAGAAGCGACGATTAAAATTCTTGATGCAGCAAATAATATAGTCGCTATACCAGTAGATAATTTAAAACGAAGAGCGAATACTCTGTATTGCGACTATTGGAATGGTATAAGAGCTGACGGTTCTTATTGCGAAAATGGAATATACTATCTGCTATTGGAAATTTCCACTGGCGAAAGACAAGTATATCCAGTATTTATAAAAAAATAATTTTATATTTTAAAGTATTACACTAATATGAAACTTCTAATAATCGATGACGAACGAAAAATAGCGAGCTTTATCAAGCACGGCTTGGAAGAAGAAAAATACTTAATTGAAACTGCTAATGATGGCATAAGAGGATTGGAAATGGCTCTAAATGAGCAATACGATCTGATTTTGCTTGACTTGTTGTTGCCCGGTATGGACGGATTAACCGTGCTACGCGAGCTACGCGATGCAGGAATTTTGACTCCTGTAATGATTCTGTCAGCTAAAAGCGAAACCGAAGATAAAGTCGAAGCGCTTGACGCTGGGGCTGATGATTATTTATCAAAACCATTTAGCTTTGAGGAGCTTGCAGCTAGACTACGCTCGATCTTAAGAAGAACTATGCCAGAGAAATCAACCAAAATTAAATGTGGAGATTTGGTGCTTGATACTATCAGCCACATGGCATACAGATATGATAGAGAAATTGAATTAACTACTAAAGAATATGCGCTACTTGAATTCCTAATGAGGAACAAAAACCGCATTCTATCTCGTTCGAGCATTACGCAACACGTCTGGAAGCATAACTTCGACCCTGAATCTAATATCATTGATGTTTATATCAAGAGAATTAGAACTAAGATAGAGAAAAAAGGTGCTAAAAAACAACTCCTACAAAGCATCAGAGGCGTTGGATACAGAATGAGAGATATTCAAACCAATGACTAAAAATAGTCGCTATGATAGATTAGACAATGAATTTAGCGATTCGCTAAATTCATTGTCCTTTATTCAGGCTGAATTTGATGAATATCAAAAATTGAAATTCTCGGAAAGAACTCCTGAGTTCTTTTGCTTGGAACTTAACGGCGAAGCAGGAGAATTAGCTAATTTAGAGAAAAAAGCTTGGAAAGGTCGGGAGATTCCTGACGAGAAGTTCCAAGATGAAGCCGCTGACGTGTTCATTGCTTTGATGAATTACTGCAATGCGCGCCAGATCAATTTAAGCGAAGCAGTCCTGACTAAATTACTGAAAATTGAGAGAATGAGAATAGAACTCGAAGAGCAGGGCAAAAAATATTAATTGAATTTTCGCTACTTTTCTCTCTTCTACAATTAACTAAATGCGTTTTCCAACGCCTTTTTTATTTGCCAAAACATCTCTATTATTCCATTGCGATTCTCAAATTCTGACTTAAGCAATAATCTTTTCCCGTCTTGATATACCTTTGTATTCTCGTATTCCTGCAATACATCTGATATTTCTGGGAATGCAGTTTCGTAAAACTCCCTATTTGCTGAATCCGGAAATTCCGCCACAAAATATCCCCGATGAATAACGATTTTAGTGAAGCCCGTGCCAAGCGCAGCTATACGCAATCGCACTACGAATAGCAATTCATTTACCTGACGAGGGAGCTTGCCAAATCTATCCTGTAACTCATCAATAATACTCTTAAGCTCTTCAGCATTTTGCAATTCATAAAGTAATTTATAATATCTAAATCTCTCTGTCTCGGATTCAATAAACTCTGCGGGAATCAGAGCTTCGCTATTTATCTCAATAGCTATGTCATTATTGGCTAACCCCGCAATCTTTTTATCATATTGTTTGTCGAAAATATCGCCAAATTCTTCTGCTCTTAGTTCTTGCACAGCTTCATCAAGTATCTTGTGGAATAGCTCGTATCCGATGTCTACGATGAATCCACTCTGCTCCGCTCCGAGCAAATTTCCGGCTCCGCGTATTTCCATATCCTTCATCGCTAATTTGAATCCACTTCCCAAATCTGTAAATTCCTCGATAGCCTCGAGCCTTTTTAAGATATTATTTGTCATTATTTTAAATGATGGGATAAGTAGATAGCAATATGCCTGCTGATTACTTCTGCCAACTCTTCCGCGCAATTGATACAACTCAGCCAATCCGAAATTCTGCGCTCTGTTAATAATAATAGTGTTCGCATTCGGAATATCTAATCCGCTTTCTACTATTTTTGTAGCGACTAAAATATCATACTTGCGCTCGATGAATCGCTGCATTTCTTTCTCTAATTGAGTAGCAGGGAGCTGCCCGTGAGCAATGCCAATATTTGCCATTGGTGCGATGCTTTGAATTTTCTCGGCTAATTTTTCTATATCTTTTACTTTATCATTTACTATGAAAATTTGCCCGCCGCGCTGCAATTCATTATGAATAGCTTGGGATATTTTCTTCTCGTCCCATTCAATTACTTGGGTTTGGATGGCTAATCTATTCCGAGGCGGAGTCTCAATTAAGCTCAAATCCCGCGCCCCCATTAAGGAAAAGTTCAGCGTTCGTGGAATTGGAGTAGCCGTCAGGGTGAGCGTGTCAATATTTGCGCGCAATTCTCGTAGCTTTTCCTTCGCCGAGACACCAAAGCGATGCTCTTCGTCGATAATTAATAAGCCCAAATCTTTGAACTTAATATCTTTGCTCAAAAGCCTATGAGTGCCGATTAAAATATCGCATTTGCCTGCTTCGAGGCGTTCGAGTATTTCCTTCTGTTCTTTTTTGGAGCGGAAGCGCGAAATCACACTCAAGCTAATTGGATAGCCATTCATGCGGTCGCGGAAAGATTCATAATGTTGCTGTGCCAAAATAGTCGTCGGCACGAGGACGGCAGTCTGCTTGCCAGCCGCTGCTGCCTTGAATGCGGCGCGTATTGCTACTTCTGTTTTGCCGAAGCCCACATCTCCGCAAACCAATCTATCCATTGGCGATGGCGATTCCATATCGTGCTTTACTTCAGTGCAAGAACGTCGCTGATCGGGCGTATCTTCATACATAAAAGCCGCCTCAAATTCGCGTTGCCAAATTGAATCGGCAGGAAATGCGTATCCGGCTTGTGATTTTCTCTTTGCATATATTTTTATTAGATCGCGCGCAATATCTTTCAGTCGCTTTTTGGTTCGCGCTTTCTTTTTGTCCCACTCATTAGAGCCGAGTTTGCTTAATTTTGGGATGGTGCCTTCGGCTGCACTATATTTTTGTATTTTATGGACATAATTTAGATGAACATAAAGCACATCGCTACCATCATATTCCAATTTTACGCAATCTTGCGTGCTACCACCGATAGTAATGGTCTCGATTCCAACGAACTTCCCTACTCCTTTATCCACGTGGACTACGAAATCCCCAGCTTGCAGTTGGCGCAATTCTTTCAGAGAGATGCCCGCCTTTTTGACGGTAGCCTTGCTCAGGGATTTAGATTTTATTCTATTGAAAATCTGATGTTCAGTAAAGAAAGCCACTTTGATATCATCGCAAATAAAGCCTTCGGCTGGAGTATGATTAAGCCATATTAAGTTATTATAGGCATATTCAGGATCTGCTAACTTAGCATCTTCTAAATCAAGTAAATTGTCATTCTGAACACTCTTTTCGCCAATCTGGCTATCTCCTGCAGTGGTCAAAGTATTTTCTATTAAATCGCGCAATCTATTCGTATGGCTACCGCCATCCGATGCCAGAAATACGTGATAATCCTTCGCCGCATAGTATCTAATTTGGCGAATCAACTCACGAATTGAAGCATTTACAGCAGGTTGGGAAGTGCTTTTCAGAGTAATTTCCGCATCTTCAATTGGATTAATGACAATCATCGGAGAATAATCGGGCTGTTGCCATTCTTCATTAACAGCTTTGATTTTTTCGGGCGAATCAACTATCATCAAGGTGCTTTCTGGTAAATAATCGAAAATCCTTGAATAATTATCATCGTCTTGGATAGTAATAATATCCTTATTAAATTCTATTTCCTCCAAGCGATTGATACTGCGCTGCGAAAGCAAATCAAATTCGCGAATAGATTCTATTTCCTCGCCCCAGGACTCAATACGAATCGGATTGACCCAGCCGACGGGGAAAATATCGATGATTCCGCCACGGGTGGAGATCTGTCCCTGACGGCTTACGTAATCGCACTTCTCGAAACCATTAAATATTAAATCCCTACGAAAACCCTCATAATCGAAAATATCGCCAACTTTCAGAGATGTTTTATTTCTTTCTATCTTTTCTTTTGCGGGGAATTTCATTTCGAAAACATCGCAATGAGCCAAAATAATATTATTTTTATCTTTGGAAATTTTCGAAAGAGAATCCAACATCAGCAATTCATCTGAATTATCATTTAAATTCTTTTTGAGGCTGCTTGCCTCGAGATTCGAAAACTTTACGATATTATATTTGCCCACGAGGCTCAAATCCGCCTCGTATTCATCAATAAGAGTATTTGATGGAAGGACGAGGCAAATAGAAGTATTTAGCTTATGGAAGAGGGCAGCAGCAAAAGCTACCTTCAGGGAAGCACTCAAATGCTTGATTGATGTATATTTCGCTCGAGATAGCTTCTCCACTGACTGCTCAAAGAACTTTGCGCCGAGCGTCCTATCTACTATCTCTTGAAATGTTCGGGTTTGATTCACGCGATTTTATAATATTAATATATAAATAGATTTTTAGATATGTAAAAAACATCCAAAGAATATACAAAAATAGCTGTCTATAAGATTTAGACAGCTATTATTAAATTGTACCGAGGGAGGGATTTGAACCCCCGACACCTGGATTATGATTCCAGTGCTCTAACCAACTGAGCTACCCCGGCTTGTTGATGTTTAGGACTTCAAAAATAACACATATTTTTGAAAACACCAAATATTTTTTTCAATTTCATTAAAAAAACATATTTTTTTAACTTTTTAAAAAAAAGATTTGGTTAAGTTGGAAAAGTTCCGTAATTTTGTAATCTCAAATTTAACATTTGATGTTTGAAATTTTAAAGTTTTCATAGCTAACTCTAACAGGTAGATCTCGTAGCTCAGGCGGTAGAGCATTTGACTTTTAATCAAAGGGTCGTTGGTTCGAGTCCAACCGGGATCACCAAAATATAAGCTGCTTCAGAAATGAAGCAGCTTTTTTTTATTTGTGGAAAATGGATTTTTCAAAATATAGCGCTTGCTTATGCGTTTCAAGTGATTTAGGCAAAAGGAAAAAAGATTATGGATTTACAAACAAGAAAATTAAATGCTATTGAATACCTTCTGAGCATAGAAAGCGAAAATGCTATTAGCAATATTGAAAGTATTATTTTGCAAAATAGAATTTCCGATAATCAATTATTTACTCCTTTTACAAAGGAAGAGTTAATCGAAAGAGCTAAACAATCGGAAGCAGATATTCAGTCCAACAAATTAATTTCTTCGGAAGATTTGCGACTTCAAATTGAAAGATGGTGAGCAAATGGAAATTTTGTGGTAATCAGCAACATATAAAATTTAAGGAAAAATAAAACTAGTAATAATAAGAATATGACTTTCAATAATCAATATATCAATAAGATAATCTGTGGAGACAGTTTAAGTGTGATGCGACAAATGCCTGACGCTTGTTTAGACTTGGTGGTAACTTCACCTCCATACAATCTAAAAAACTCAACAGGAAATGGTATGAAGTCTTGTACTACGAGTGGAAAATGGGCAGGAGCAGCATTGCAAAATGGATATAGCCATTATGACGACAACATGCCACATGAGGAATATGCGGAGTGGCAATACAATTGTTTGAAAGAGATGTACCGTTTACTATCAAATAACGGTGCAATATTCTATAATCATAAATGGCGAGTTCAAAATGGACTAATGCAAGACCGAAGCGATATAATTCGTGATTTGCCTGTTCGCCAGATAATAATATGGAGAAGAAAAGGCGGTATAAATTTTAATCCAGGTTACTTTTTACCAACTTATGAAGTTATTTATCTAATCGCTAAACCCGATTTCAAATTAGCACCCAAAGCCAATGCTCATGGCGATGTTTGGGAGTTTACACAAGAGATGAAAAATGAGCACCCTGCACCATTTCCCGTAGCACTTATTGAAAGAATAATTTCCTCTACAACAGCTGAAACCATTCTTGACCCCTTTATGGGTAGTGGCACAACGGCAATTGTAGCTATGGGTCTGAAACGCAATTATATAGGTATCGAGCTTTCGCCGGATTATTGCGAGATGGCAGAAAAGCGAATAGAAAAAAATAAAAAACAAAGCGAACTAATTGAACTACGTCTATTATTGCTATTTCAAGAAAACTAAAATGAAAATTTATACCAAAGAATTATTAATAAGCGAATTGCGTGCAATCGCTGAAAAAGGCTGGTTTCCAAACGCAAGACACGGTAATAATGGTGGGATAGGCAATACACTTGAAGACCTTTTGGGTATCGAGGAAAACAATTTACCAATTCCAAACGCTGCTGAATGGGAGCTAAAATCACAACGATTAAACACTTCCTCACTTACTACTTTGTTTCATATTGAACCTTCGCCACGAGCGATTAAGTTTGTCCCACAAGTATTCCTAACTCATTATGGATGGTCGCACCAAGAAGCTGGGAGACGATACCCTGAAACAGAGATGAGTTTTCGCCAAACCATTCACGGAAACTCACCAAGTGACCGTGGTTTTATGGTAAAAATTGACCATAGTGAACGAAAAGTTCTTATATCATTCGACCGACAAAGCGTATCTCCACGACATGAAGATTGGCTAAATAGTGTTTCTCAACGCATTGGATTAGAACAGTTAAATCCACAGCCATATTGGGGTTTTGACGATTTAGAACACAAAGCAGGCACGAAGCTATTGAACTGTTTTTATGTGCAAGCTGAAGTAAAAAGGGAAAACGGACAAGAGTTTTATCACTATTGTAAAGTAATGATGTTGCAAAAATTCAAATTTAACGGTTTTTTACGCCAGTTAGAAATGGGAAATATCTTAGTAGATTTTGATGCTCGCACAGGACATAATCACGGTACAAAATTCCGTATGCGTCAAAACTGTCTACCAGAACTTTACGAAAAAGCAACAATTATCGTATAAGTATTAATGATACAAATTGCTACCAAACACTATATTTATACGGAGAGGCACCCTTTTCTGCCTCGTCTTATCTTTCCTAATTCCACTAAAAAAAACGATTTTTTTTATTATAATAGTATTTATTATATTCGCGTATATTTATTTCAATAGGCATTATAAATTTGCAGTAATAAACAACAATAAAAATTTATAAAATTTACATGTAGGAGACTATATGAAAAACTACAAAATTATTATCATAGCTTTATTGGCAATTACTTGCTTCGCAAGAGCAGAGGAAGCAACAAAATTTGTCTTTAGCCACGATTATCTTGACCGCGGTATTCTTTATTCGATGTATTCTGAATATGCGGAGAATAACACTACTTGCGTAAATCAATGGACTATACACATCAATACAGATGGCGACCTCATTAAAACTGCCGGATGGACATATCCATATCAAGAGACAAAGAATAAGACAGTTGGATCGGCTGAAAAAGTGGTATATGCGCCCAAAAGAATGCCAAAAGGTAGTAAATTACAAGTTCATGTTGTCGATAACAAGCTATTTCTTTCTGGATACGGAACTGCCGATATTTATGAAGCTCAGACAAATATCTTAGTGGTAAAGGATATCCAAGTTGATGGCGAAAAGCAAAGAATTGATTTACCTATTACCTTTGATTATTACAAAGAATATTACATTCAATTTATAGATTGGAATAGTAATTTCTCTAATTCAATATTAAGATTTAACCAATAATGTTAATGAAGGAAAAAGAAAGTCAACAATTCATAATGCATTGTGAATTATGCATTATGAATTATGAATTATAAATCCTCTCTCTTGTTGATAAGCACTACTATTTCGCCCTTAAATTCCTTCCGTTGCTCGAATATTGCAAGGACTTCTTCAGCTGTGCCGCGGATAAACTCCTCGTATATTTTGCTTAATTCGCGAGCAATGCAAATCTGAGTGTCTCCGCCGAAATGCTCCACGATTTCCTTTATCAGCTTTCCTATTCTGTGCGTAGATTCATAGATTATCAAAGTTTGTGGCATTTTCGCAGCATTTGTTAGGAATGTTTGCCTGCCTTTTTTCTGCGGTGGGAAGCCGAGGAATAGAAACTCATTCGTGGCGAATCCGCTCCCCAAGAGAGCCGGGAGCATCGCATTGGCTCCGGGCAGAGGTATTATCTTTATATCGTTATTAATTGCTTCGTTTATTATCCTATATCCGGGGTCGGAGATGGCTGGAGTGCCGGCATCGGATACGATTGCGACTGATTTCCCCGCCAACATCGCTTGGACGAGTTCCGCAGCGCGTTCCCTTTCATTGTATTCGTGGTAGCTCAGCAGCTTTTCGTATCGGATTTCTAATTTTTTCAGAAGGCTTTGCGTGGTGCGCGTGTCTTCGCAAGCGATAATATTCGCCGCAGAAAGCACCTTCATCGCCCTAAGAGTAATATCATCGAGGTTCCCGATTGGAGTAGGCACCAAATAAAGTGCTGCTTCTAATTCTATATTTTTATTTTCGGTTTGTTCAATATTTATCATGTTCTTTTCTTCATCAATATTTTTTTATCAATACTTTATTATTGTGATTAGGCTTTCATCGCCTATTTCGATTTTTGCGCGATTCATTTTATGGCGTTTTATCGAGTCTCAATTTCGTGAAAAAATTGATTAATAATTCAGAGCATTCATTTTGCATAATTCCAGAAATTACTTCAGCTCGGTGATTCAAACGCTTATCCGAAGCTATCATATAAAGCGATCCGCAAGCACCAGCTTTATAATCCATTGCTCCGAATATTACGCGCTTTAGCTTGCTGAGGACTATCGCGCCGGCGCACATCGGGCAAGGCTCAAGGGTAACGTATAGATCGCAATCCATCAAGTATTTTTCTCCGAGCGTCGCACAGGCAGAGCGAATTGCCAAATGCTCGCAATGCGCGCTTGGGTCTCGCAATTCCTCCACTCTGTTGTGCTCTTTGGCAATAATCTCGTTACCGCGAACAATTACCGCCCCTATCGGGACTTCTCCGCGGGATTCGCCGATTTTTGCCATTTCAATGGCTTCCGCCATATATTTATACATATTCTAAAAATAAATATTCTGTGAATAATTGTCCGTTATTTGCTTTTTCTTCACCCCGCCCTAAAGGACGTGGTTGATTGTTTTTCTCAACCCACTGCTTCAGCTGTGGGGAGTATAATCAATCAATTATGCATTATGAATTATGAATTGTGCATTGACCATTATGCATTCCTTAGCCCTCCAAATTACAAAAATATATCCAAAAATAACATATTTTATAGAAAAAAATAAAAAATAATTGGAATTTTGCCAAAACATCTATAATTTTGTAGTTTTCAATATTGTAAATTATCAGTTAAGTAATTTATATTGAGAAGAAAACGTAGATTTGAACATAATAATATTAATAAAATAAACTGGAGATAATCGACAGATGGGTACCTTAGAGAGGATACGCAAGACCTCGCCCTTTATAATCGGGGCGTTCGCAGTCATTCTGATTGCATTTTTCGTTATTTCTGATATTGATCCAAACAGCTTAATGCAAAATAGGATGAAAATTGAAGAAATAGCTATCGTAAATGGTGAGAAAATCCCATTTAAAGAATTTGAACTAAAAGCTAGAGCGTATGAAGAACAGCAAAGAGCTGCGAAACAGCAAAATCCAGACGCTGAAGAAGTAGATGGAAATGCTATTCGCATGCAGCTTTTCGACACTTTCGTAGATAAAGCAATCTTGAGCCAAGAAGCTGAAAAAGCTGGAGCACAAGTAACAAACGGAGCAATTCTTGATATTATGCTTGAAAATCCACCAAAAGAAGTGCAGAGAATGTTCGCTGATTCTACTGGTAGATTCGTCCGCGAAGCTTATGTGCAGTATATGACAAGACCAGAGGAAGTTTTCAAAAACTTACCTGCTGCTGAACGTCAGGAGCAACTTGCTAAATTCCGCGAAACAATGATTCAAATTCAAGATGAGATCAAAGATCAGTTATTGTATAACAATATTCAGACTCTCGTAGCGGCATCAGGAGCTGTTATTTCTCCTTCATACGCACAGGAAGTAATCACAAGCGATACAAATACAGCATCTGTGGATTATATAGCTTTCGACATCACATCAATCAAAGATGATGAAGTAAAAGTAACAGACGATGAAATCAAAACATACTACGAGCAATACAAAGAGTATTATACTCAAGTAGAGCAAAGAAAATTAAAATACCTTGCTTTCCCAATCGTAGCATCAAAAGCTGATAGCGCTGATGCAGAGAAGAAAGTAAAAAGAATTTATGAAACATTAAATTTAGGTAAAGAAAACGGCTCACTCGATAGCGTGTTCAAAGAAAGATTACACGAAAACAGCTTAAGCCAAACATTAGAATTTATTCCTGTAGCTCAGTTGCACCCAAGACTTGGCGCAATCTTCGCTGAATTAAGCGGTGATAATTTCGCTGGTCCATTACCAATGCCAGATGGTTTCCACTTCATTAAAGTGAACGACAGAAGAACTAACACTAACGAAGAAGTAAAAGCAAGCCACATTTTAATTAAATTCGGTGAAGATAGAAACGCTGCAAAAGCAAAAATTAACGAAATATTAAATGAAGCAAAAACTGCTGACTTCGCGGAATTAGCTAAAAAATACTCCCAAGATGGTTCTGCTCAAAGCGGCGGAGACCTCGGTTTCTTTAAAAAAGGACAAATGGTAAAAGAATTTGAAGAAGCAGCTTTCGGTGCAAAAGTAGGGCAATTAGTAGGTCCTATCGAAACTGTTTTCGGATACCATTTAATCAAAGTATTTGAAAAGAAAAATGATCCAGTAGAAGAAATTAGCTATAGCGATATCATCGTGAAACCACAAGTTTCAAACATGGCAAGAAACCAAATCAAGAGAAAATCAAACGAAGTAGCTAACCTGATAAATGAAAAAGGTATGACTATTGATGCTGCTGCTAAGCAAATTCTTGAGTCTCACCAGCCAGCTATGGAAACACCATTCTATAACAAACAAAGAGGATACCAAGGATTCGAAACTCCATACGCTTGTCTACATTCATTCGATGTAGAAAAAGGAAAAGCCTTCGGACCATGGGAAGATAAAAATCTTGGTTTAGTGGTAGCTCAAGTAGTTGGTGCTAGAAAAGCTGGTCTCGCTTCTCTCGAAGATAAAAAAGAGGATATTAAAACTATACTTATCAGACAAAAGAAACTCGATATCCTTAAGAAGAGAGCTGAAGAAGCATATAATAACATTACTGCAAAGGGATTGACTCTAACAGCAATGAAAGCAGATTCAACAAACAATGTGCGTTCTGCTGAAAATATTAAGAATAACGGCACAGTGCCAATGCTTGGTTTGGATTATGGCTTCACTCAAAATGCCTTCATCAAAGAAATGAATAAAGTCTTAGCTCCAATTCGTGGCGAAAGAGCATATTATATTATGCAAATCAATGCGAGGAACTTAGTCCCAACGCCAGCACTTAAAGATATTTCCCCAATGCAAATTGCAGGAATGTCTCAGCAAGCAATTTCTAACGCATTTAATATGTGGTATACAAAGGTGCGCGAGGAAGCTCAAATTAAGGATAATAGATTAAAAGTCTGGGGTCCTGGATTCTAATTTAAATTGAAAATCCTTCATAATAAAAAATCGGATTAATCGCAGAATTAATCCGATTTTTTTTTGTAATAATTTGGTTTGTAACATTTTTTTTTATAATTTGCAGTTTGAAAACTACACTATGACTTCAACAGAAATTAACAAATATTTTATAATAATTTTAAAAAGGTGTATAATGAAAAGACTATTAACCGTATTAGCTCTCTTCGTTGCAATGACTGCCTCCTCTTGGGCAGCAGAAGAAATAATTCTCAAACAAGATTTTAGTAATGGTTTAGGCGATTGGACATCCATCGACGTGGATCAGAAACCACTCGAAAATTCAAATGCGAATTTTCTTGGTTTCTGCAAATCAGTAACTGGAATAGTTGATAACAAGTTAGGCTGGGGAATATTTACTACTCAAACAGGAGAAAAGTATGCGATATCTATTTCTTGGTTCAATCCAGTTGGTGCTGCCGATGACTGGTTAATTTCTCCTGAAATTGACATCAAAGATGGCACAATGTTGCTATTTGAATCAGGAAACTTTGATCAACAAGCTCTTGACAATATAGAGGTTTATATTTCAACTACTGGAGACAAAATTGAAGATTTCAAAAAAGTTGTTTTCAGTGCAAAACCTGATGGCGCTGGGCTTTCTAAAAAAAATATAGACTTAGCTGCTGCTGGTTTCAAAAATCAAAAAATTAGAATTGGTTTCAGACATACAGGCGATGACAAATTCGTAATAGCATTGGATAACGTTCAGTTAATTAATGTTCCTGCTGCTGATAGAAAACCAATGGTGAAAATGGTTGCTGCCGTTACAGTCCCTTATGTTAAACCAAAAGAAGAAATCACACAAACGATTTTTAGAGTATCTAACAGTGGTTTTGTAGAACTTACTGGTTTCGATGTTACTCTATCAGGGGCTGGTTTAGCTCCAATAGTATCATCAGTAAAGAATGTAAAGCTTGGTTATGGTGTTGCTCAAAATATTAATTTTACTTTACCTTTTTCATTTACTGATGCCGGATTGAAAAATTTAACTTTGACTATTTCGAATATTAACGGGACTAATGTAGCGAATGGACTTCCTGCAACAGATCTTGCTACAGAATTTAACACATTTGTATGGGATAAGACTAACACAACAGCACATAAAGCTCTATTCGAAGGCTTTACAGCATCTACTTGCCCTCCTTGCAAAACAGTAAACGCTGCCTTAACTCCATTATTAGAAAGCAACAAAGATGATATTACAATAATCAAATATCAAATGAATTTCCCAGGAAATGGTGATCCTTACTATAATGCTGATGGTGGAATAAGACAACAATATTATGGCGTTAATGCTGTTCCGTCTGGATACTTAAATGGTTCTAAATTAACTTACGATGGTAATACTTTATCTGAAGCTGGGTTCTCAGCTAAAATATCAGAAGAACAGCCAGGATTTGTGGCAATCGATAAGCCAATAGTATCAATTGATAAAGCTGCTAGAACTGTAAAAGTAACTGCTGATATTAAAAATTATACTCCAGATTTCAATGGTGACAATACTAAAATCAGAATAGCATTAGTTGAATTTAAAACAACTAAGAACAAAGCAACTAACGGCGAGACTGAATTCCACTTCGTAGAGCAACACATGATTCCAAATGCAAACGGTGTAGCATTGACATCTACTTCAAATGAAGATATTCAGAAACTTGATATAAATTTCAAAATTCCTGCTACTTCTAAAATTGAGAATATAGACAATTTAGGTCTTGTGATCTTCGTTCAGAATGATGCAAATAGATACATCTCTCAATCAGCTTGGGCTTCAAAGAGTGGATCTGAAACATCAGTAGAAAATGATAATTCTGGTAATGGTATCGCAGGAGTTTATCCAAACCCAACTACTGACATCATTAACATTAAATATAATGTAATCGGCACTCAAAACGTTAGCGTTGAGTTAATTAACACTAAAGGTCAAATCGTTCGCACATTAGATTTAGGCACAAAATCAGATAATACATTTACTAATTCAATCGACGTGAAATCTCTTGAATCAGGAAATTATATTATGAATATTAGAATTGGTGCTTATTCTTATGCTAACTCAGTTAGCATCGTAAGATAAGAACCTTTTTCCTCTTCAAATAGACTATTTATAGTATTTGAAGGAAATTAAATATAAATCCTGCCCTGATAATCCGGGGCAGGATTTATTGTTTTGTGTTTATAGTCATTTATAATTTGTTATTCTAGTTTATTTTTTTTAAATTGCATTGATTTAAGTAACGCAAATTTTTTATTAACATTTTTTGATTTATTATGAAGAAAGTTTTTCTCTTATTGGCATTTTTTGTTTTCAATGCCTCCCTTTTGGCTCAAGGCTCTTGGCAGTCAATATATGAAGTCGTTCCAGATGTAGCAAATTGTAAATCTGGAAAATTAACAGCTGCAGAGCAACAAAAAGTAGTATCATTTATAAACCAGATACGAAAACTCCATGGTTTGCAACCACTGATCTATAAAGCTGATGGATTGCAGGCAGCAATGGATGCTGCATTGATTTGCGTAGCGAATGCGCAACTGGATCACTATCCAAAGAGCAATGTTCAGTGTTTCTCTAAATCTGGCGAAGAGGGGTGCGGCTCGTCAAATTTGCACTTATCTTCCTTCGGTTCTCCAACCATCTATTTTTCCGAAAAATCAATAATCGGGTGGTTGATTGATGACCATAGCTTAAATGCTCAAACATCCGCCGGGCACCGCAGAGCCATCCTTAATCCTTTCGTAAATGGAGTAGCATACGGTAGAGTAGATGGTAATCCCAAAGTATCTGGAAAGGAAAATTACTTCTGCGTAGGTTCAGCGATGAAGTATAATTATTATAGCAAAGAAGCAGTCGGATTGGTTAATGATTTCGTGGCATATCCGTATCAGAACTATCCGCCAATATTAGTTAATAAGCAGTTTTACTTGTCTTTTATGGCTGTTACTGATAAAAAAGAATTGTGGAACAACAGAGTAGACTATACTAATGTTACTATTACAATGAAAACAGAAACAGGCGAAAATGTAGCGGTCTCTGGAATTGAGTCCGATAATGAAGGCTGGGGATCATTCCCAAATGCTATTCATTGGAAAGCTGCTGGGCTTAAAGATGGAGTGAAATACTTCGTCGAAATAAAAGGTGTGAAGTATAGGGATGAGAATAAAGAGTATTCCTATTGGTTCAAATTAACAGACGAAGGTGTAAATACAGATTTGGCTATGCCAAGCTTGACAGAACCTGCTGACAAAGCAACTAATGTAGTCCTGACAGCAGACTTTAAATGGAAAGCTGTGCCGAATGCTGAAAAATATGAAGTTTCATTATCGGAAGCAGTTAATTTCCCAGAAGATAAAACCACAGTTAAAACTATCGCAGCAACTACGGTTAAGTTCGACAACCTAAAAAAGGATAAAACATATTATTGGAGAGTCCGCGCAATAAAAGGCGAGGATAAATCCGATTATTCAGCAATTTGGTCATTCACAACTGAAAAGTCGTCAACTCCGCCTGTAACTGTGTTCCAAACTCTTTATCCAAAGAATAATGAGACCAACGTAGATATTCTGCCGAAATTACTATGGTCAAAGAAAGATGGAGCTTTTTATGATTTACAAGTGAATACAACAGAACAGTTTACCTCTACCGAGTATCTTACTGTAAATGAGGTGAATTACAAAGATACATCTTATCAAATACAAAAAGCTTTATATAAAAAAGGGACTTACTTCTGGAGAGTGAGATATAAGCTGCCAACTGCAAGTGGCGAATGGACTCCGATTAGTAAATTCACAACAGGAAATACAACAGATGTAGAAATCGTCGAAGCTCAAGCAGGAAACGTTTCGCAAATTAGCGTTGTTCCGAATCCCGTGCATGCTAGTCAGTTTGATGTAAAATTCATAGCCTCCGATGCGGGAGAATACAGATTATCGGTCTATGACGTGTTGGGCAAGGCATACCTGCAAAACATCGCTTATAATGCAATTAATGGTCTAAATACCATGCAATTGAACTTAGATCTAAACAGTGGCTCATATTTCTTAGTGATTAGCGATCCGGAGAATGCTCAGCATTCGATGATGTTTAGGGTAGAGAAGTAGGTTGGAAATCAATAAGATGAATACACAAATAGCCCCACAGGAAATCCCTTGGGGCTTATTTGTTAAATCAATTTGCCAAATATTTATGTATATCGGTATTGCTTAGTTAATATCTTGAGCAACGAATGACATCAATGCTAGATGGCGGGAGTATTTAATAGCTTTAGCGACTTGGCGTTGCTGATAAGCATTTACTCCGGTAATTCTTCTTGGTAGAATCTTACCTTGGTCATTGGTGAATCTGCTAAGGAATTTTGGGTTCAAGTAGTCAACTACTTTAGAATCCTTTAGCGGATTGTGTTTTTTCCGAACTACTTTTTTATTGTTGTTGTTTTGTCGGAAATTATTATTGCTTTGCATTGGATGAATAGCACTCATGTTTATTTACTCCTGTTATCTCTAATTGTTTTTGATTTTTCAAATCGTTTATTAAAGCGTTCCACTCTACCAGCTGTATCTACAAGCATTTGCTTGCCAGTGAAGAATGGATGGGATTTGGAGTCGATATCAAGCACCATTCTATCGCTTTTGTAGCAAGAGCGAGTTTTATACGTAGTGCCGTCAGTCATTACGATGTCTACTACGTGATAGTATGGATGAATACCTTTTTTCATATCTTACCTTATTTAGTGAAATCCATTTTTTCAATTTCGGCGACATCATTGATCGCCACATAAGACTCGAGAATCTTCAAAGCACCTGTCTTTACTGAAGGTGTGCCTTTGATTACTTTCACGATTACTTTGTTTTCGGCAGCTTTCTTTTTCATTTTATCGCCGAAGGTTTGGGTTTTAGCCATAATTCTCTCTTATTAAAGATGATATATAAATTATAGGATTACAAAAATACGGATATTTTTTGAAAAGACAAAATATTTTTTTATTTATTTATGATTTGTATCTTCATTTATTCGGATTTTGCTGCTAAGTATTATTTTTCGCATAACTTATTTAGGTATTTTAACATTTTTTGTTCGCGATATTTAATATCATATTTTTTAGCAAATTCTGATAGCTCTTCTCTGTAATTTCTATCTGCATTTTTAGCAAATTCCAATACTTTGGTGATATCGCTATCAGAATTGATTATTTGAGCGTATTCGCCCGAAATTTCTGGCAAGGCGGCATTTGGGGTGATTATCGGGACGCATCCGCAAAGCATTGCTTCTACTACGGCGACACCGAAACTCTCTTCTATCGAGAGTTGTAAATATGCAAATGATTGCTGATAAAGGGGTATGAGTTCCTTGTATAGATCTAAAGGTCCTTCAATGATTTCAAGATTTGGTGTATTTCCGCCGTCTCGTCTGGCTGCATTTAGTGCCGCTCCCCTTAATCCTACTAATTTAAATGATTCATGAGGATTTGCTTTCGCTATTTCAATGAATTTGTCGCTTCCTTTTAGGACGTATTCCATTTCTGAATGCGCTTGGGATACAGTCAGGAATATTTTCCTATTTTCTTCTTTTGGTAAAGTAAATCGTTTTGTGATAATTCCATTATGGATTACTTCAATTTGCTTATTCACAGCTGATGGAATTAAACGAATCAAAGCTTCTTTTGCATACTGGGAAACGGGGAGTATTAAATCGGCATTTAGAAATGAATTCCTAACACAAAACCAACGAATTGGGCGCTGGATAGCTCCATAATTGAGCTGTGGCTGATAGCCAACATCAAATCCACCAGCAATTACGATGCTCTTTTTTCTAAGGAGTTTTGCAAATAATATTGGGATTAACGAGGCATAATCCGCGAACCACGAGATAACAACATCTTGCCGGCATACCTGAAATAATGCGCTTGTAGTGCATTTTATTAAGTTCCAAATTCCTTTTATACCCTGCCCAGTGCTAGAATTTATTAACGAAACTTGATGTTGCTGTTTTAATATTTCAATGTCATTTTTCGCAAAAGAGGAATGGATTGGACCCAATAATAGAATTTTCACCTTGAGCCTATTTGAGATTGAATGATAAAGTTATTTCTGTGCCTTTAGTAGAACTTGAAATGCTGAATTTTGCATCGACCAAGTGCATTACTTTTTTTACGATGTATAATCCCAAACCGAATCCCTGCTGTTCGAATTGCTCTCTATTGAATTGGCGATATGGCGCAATTTCCTCTACTTGCTCCTTGCTCATGCCCCTGCCTTTGTCAATAACCGTTAAGTGGTAATGTTCATCATCGGCTTTGCCGAGTATATTGATTTTGCTTCCTGGATTAGAGAATTTAGCGGCATTGTCTACTATTTCAATTAATACTTTCTTGAAATAATAACTAGAGAAATCAATGATTGCCGTCTGTGCATCAACAATTACATCATCTTCTCTGTTGTAGGATTTTAATTGCTCTGTTGCTATGTTGCTGATAATATCTTGGTCCAACACTATTGTATCCATAATATTATGGCGAAGTTTTTCGATACTATTGGTATCTAAAATAGAGAAAATCAAGTAATTGTCATACATGCGATATAATCGAAGCGTAGACTCCTTGATAGATTTTAGCTGCATTTTGATATTGTCTTTATTGCTATAATCTTCTAAATCCAATAGGGAGGATGTGTGGCT
>CAZGXC010000005.1:38869-43890 GCA_964529535.1 uncultured Hyphomicrobiales bacterium
TTAAAATAACGTTGAATGGTGTTTTGATCTCGTGTGGGAGAGATGAATTAATATTCAGCCTTAATTCATTTAATTGTTTTGAATATTGCCGAGTTATTTCTTCTTTCTTATTGAGGGCATTTCCAACAGATGTTAACAAGTCTTGGAAGTCAAATGGCTTGGTTAGGTAATCATCTGCCCCGAAGTTCATTCCCTTGCGAATATCGCGATTATCGGAGCGCGCCGTTATTATTATGAAAGGGATCAGGCGCGTTTGGGGATTGGAACGCACTTCCTGGAGAACTTCATAGCCATTTTTGATGGGCATCATAAGATCGCAAATAATTAAATCAGGCAGCTCGCTCATTGCCAATTTGCTACCATCCTCGCCATTTTGCGCAGACAAAACAGTAAACTTATTTAATTTAAGTGTTCGGGTTAGTATGTCTAAAATTGCAATATCATCTTCAATAACTAATATTTTATTTTGCTTTAACATTTTTCGGCATATCAATGGTGATAGTAGTTCCCTTGTTTAGCTTGCTTGTTATATCAAGTTTACTAGATAATATATCCAAAGAACGTTTGATTATTGTCATTCCCAGTCCGCTACCGCGATATTCAGATGCATTAGAAGCTCGATAGAACTGTTTAAAAATTTGGCTAAGCTCTTCTTGTGGGATTCCTATTCCATTGTCTTTAATAATGATAGTGTAAGAATTGTTGTTTTCTGTAATGTTAATATCAATTTTTCTGTTTTCTCCAGAAAATTTTATTGCATTTGATAGAATGTTCTGGAATACTTGGCGGAATATTTTGTCGTCTGTGTAAATATTCCCAGAAATTAAGTCGCTTGTTAAATTCAGGAAGCTTTTATCATCAATATGATAAGTAATATCTTTTATTATATCGTTAATAATATCTAATATATTATGGTTATTCAGGTTGATTTTTCCTTTGACTAAATCAGTTTTGCCGATGAAGAGTACATTTTCCATCAGCTCTATCATATCATGGACATTGTTTTGTATTTTTGATAGATATTCGTGGCGTTCCTCGCTCGAGAGTTGCTCGTAAAAGTTATCCAATATCTGGGCTGCGGAGTTTATCACCGTCAGCGGAGTGCGAAATTCGTGCGACACAATAGATACGAAGCGGGATTTCATATTGCTAAATTCTTTTTCTTGCTCGAGGAGTTGGCGTATATCTTGCTCTACTCGCTCCCGAATTTTAATTTCGTTGTGTAAGCGATTAATGCTTCTATTTAGCTCGGTAGTCCTATCTTTGATTCTTTCTTCAAGTTGCTTATTGTTGTTTTTAAGGCTAATTTCTAAACTTTTATGTTTCCTGATATCTGTTAATGTTTCTATAATATAGTTATTGTTCATAAGTTTAGTTTTTACAGAATATCTCATTACTGGGATCGGCATTCTGTCGGAAGTTATCAAGAAAGTTTCAGTTCCATGGTCCAAGTTAATATTATTAGCTTCTGGAATATATTTATCATATTTAGTATTAATAATACTATCTTTGCTATCATTAATGAGCTCAGTGGCATAGGAATTAATAGAGCTGATAGTCATATCGCTCGGATTAATAATTAGCACAGCTACTTGGATTGATTCCAGAATCTGTTCGATTTCTGATTTTGTTTTATTGATTGTCAGGGCAGACAGAGCCATACTTTGCTCGAGCCTGCTATTTTCTAGCAAATATTGATTTTTGAACTTAATATTTTCGATAAACAAAGCCTGCTGTGAGAGCCACATTTTGATGATTTGCTGTGCTTCTTGGCACAGAATCGATTTGTCATGTATTTCGATTATTAGGATAGCGATAATATTGTCTAATGAAATTAGGGGGAATAGTATATATTCTTCCTTTTTTGATGCGGAATAACGAGCAATATCTTTATTCTTTGTAATAGCACCGATGGTGTTATTAAAAAGTAATTTATCGTATAGGCTATTGTATATGATTATTTTATCAACATGGGATGCAACTTCGAATTGGAACTCGAAGTTCTCAAAATTGAGAGAGAAAATAGCTACACTATTAACAAATTCTAAGTTGTTAACACACTCTATAATAGAATTATAGATTTCGGAAATATTATTTATATTGATGTTATGATGCTGATAATTTGCAAAATTATTTAGTAAATTAACACATTGTTCCTTCTTTTTTTCAGTTGAATTATTCATGTTGTTGTCTCCTATTAATCAATAGTAAATATTCCTAATGTTTCTTCATATTCATTTATTATCTTTGGCAATAGGGATGTAAATATATTGCTGGGAAGATCCAAGGCATCCCATATTTCTTTGGATATTTCAGATACAACATTGTCGCCACTATTTCCCATCTCGTATAATTTTGCAGTACTGTCAGCCACGCTAACTAAGGTGGGCAGAATGTTCGAGTCTATTTGGGGCACTCTGGAGTGATGGTGTCTAATAGTCTTTCTGAGATGTAATGGCAGTCTCCACTTATCAGCTATCATTTCACCAGCTTCGCAGTGGTCGATGCCTAATAATTCTATTTCTGCATCTCTAATAGCTAACTTGTTTTTATATGCATATTCTACTACGTCTACGTAGTCTTGCTTGTATGAGGTTAGCAAAAAGAGCTTGCCAATATCATGAAGAATACCAGAAATAAACAAGTCCTCCAAGTTCTTGATTTTGAGGGAAACACCTAAATTACGGGTAATGACAGCCACAGCAATGGAATGTTTCCATAGTTCTATACTAGAGAAAGTAGTGTAATAATTGATGGAATTAAAGACTTCCAATACGCTCATAGATAATACTAAATTCTTTACTTCGATAAATCCAATATTGAATATGGCTTGAGAAATATTGGTGATTTTCCAGCGGAAAGCATACATTGAACTATTAGCAATCTTCAAGATTTTTGAAGCGGCGGCTTGATCTAAGGAAATTATTTTCGATAAATCAGCAGCAGTTGAACTGTTCCTCTCCATTGCCTGGGATAAACGCAGATAAATAGTTGGCAAAGTAGGAAATTCCTGAATAGAATTGATTTGATTACCAATAGATTTCATTCCTCACCCCTATTTAAATTCAATGAAGCTAAGCGCAGTATAGCACTTTCAATTAAGTCATGTTCGATAGGAAAGTTCGGGAACCATGAAATTTTACTCCGAATTGCTTCTAAGCTCATTTCGCGAACTTCTTCTGATATAAGGTTAGGAGTTTCATTTCCTTTTCCATCTACAATAGAAATATTATTGACATCCCAAGTAATTAATACCCTCTTGTGTCGTTCGGTCAAAGCAGTACCAGCAGGAATTAAAACAAATCCGCTGCTGTTAAGGACATCTTTTGCAACGACCATTCCTTCTGTTATTTTCTCTGTATTAATAATTGCCGCCATGTTATTATTTCTTAAAATATTTATTGCTTTCTAGTTGCATTCGCTTATCTCTGTTTTGTTCTCAATCGAAAGCTGGAGGCTTTCGCTACTTATTATGTATCCTATGATGGTGTTACCAAAATTGATTTCACAATAGTTCTAAAGAATGAATTGATCTCTCAGTTTTTCGATAATTGAGCTATTTGTTAATTCAAATTTTATTGGCGTGATTGAGACGTAATTTTCTTTTATGCAATTATCATCGCATTCCAACCTATCATCGTTTATTTCGTATTCACCAGAAAACCAGTAGTATTCTCTTCCGTATGGTGATACCTGTTTCTCATAATTATCGTGCCAAATTGAGCGACTAATATCTGTGATTAACACCCCTTTAATGTCTTCATACTTTGCTTTTGGAATATTTACATTCAAAATATGATCGCTTGGGAAGTCTCTCATAGCCAATACCTTTTCTGCAATTTTCTTGCCAAAGATTGCCGCAGCAGTGCAATCTGCCGTTAAATCAAAATTCGCTAAGGACAAAGCGACAGAAGGAATACCCACTAAGGCGCCTTGATACGCTGCCCCAACGGTGCCAGAGTAAATAATGCTAGCAGAAGTATTCTGCCCGAGATTAATTCCACTGACCACTAAATCTGGTTTACGGGGCAATAATGTATTTATTGCAATCTTTACGCAATCTGCTGGGGAGCCGTTTATCGACCAAGCTTGCGTAGCACCAGAAAATCCCTGTGGCGTCGCTACAAGGGGATTATCCAATGTAAGCAATTGTGAACTTGCGCTGCGTTGTCTGTCGGGAGCAGCTACGAAAATATCGCCCAAACCCTGCAAGCCATCTACTATGGCTCGAAGTCCTGGGGCGTGAATGCCATCATCATTACTGATTAATATTGTTTTCTTTTCCATAATTATAAACCAAAAATCCTAGCTATATCGTTATAAAATACAAATACCGTGAGCAAGACGATGAGCCAAAGCCCTGCTTGCTGGAATGCCATCTTTATTTTTATCGGGACTTCGCGGCGGATAATCGCTTCAATGATTATAAATAATAAATGTCCGCCATCGAGTGCCGGAACGGGAAGAATATTAATTATTGCTAATGACATTGAGAGCATGCCCAAGAAGTGAAGGAAATTCGCTAAACCCATATCGGCTTGCTTAGAGGCTGCTTGGGCAATCATTAATGGACCACCAAGAGATTGCTTAGCGGAAATATTGCCCTTGAAAATTTGGGAGAATGTATTGAAAAACATTTTAACCGTCGATACGCATTCTTCCCAACCGAGCGCCATTGATTCGCCGATGCTGTATGATTTATGTAATAAATTACCATAAAGACCTTCGCTAATTCCCACGCCGATTAAGCCACTGGCATCGGGTGTAACTGCGAGGTTCAATGTGTCGGCTCCGCGTTTTACGGAGACTTCCATTTGCTGGGATTTATTCGCTTTGATTGTCTCTTGGAATTGAGAGACAGAGGCAATAGTGGCAGTATTGATGCGGATGACCGTGTCCCCTTCTTTGATGCCAGCTTTGCCCGCAGGCTTTAGGGTTTCTACGCCGGAGATCAACACAAAGGCATTATTTGGGGAGAAGCCCAATCCTTTGGCGCTACCTATTGCTCTTACGATGTCGTC
>CAZGXC010000006.1:0-3580 GCA_964529535.1 uncultured Hyphomicrobiales bacterium
TGATAGTATCGGCAAGTTACTTCAATTATATGCCAATGCTCATATTGCGTATATTGGTGGGGCTTTCGGCGATGGCGTGCATTCGGTTACGGAGCCTGCCGGCTATGGATTGCCATTAATTACAGGCAAAGATATTAGCAAATCCCCCGATGCGATTGAATTAAATAAATTAGGCGGACTGTGCCGAGTTTCTAACTTTGAGGAATTGCTTCAGCAAATAAATAAGCTGATGAATGATGGTGAATATTATAATTCTGTAGCAAAAATCTCTGCAGAGTTTGTCCGCACGCGGCTCGGCTCCACAGAGATTTTTATTAATGATATTGTCAAGTATTATTCCTAATTGTTTTTTGGTAATTGGGAAAATTACTTATCAATTTGGAAACTATCAATCCATTATTTCACAATGAATTTCCCAGTAATTTGCCTGTTATTTGATTCTATTGTGTAGAAATAGCTGCCTCTAATAAAATCAGAAGCTGGCAACATCAGGATATTTGCTGCTGAGCTAAATTCATAAATGCTTTGTCCTTTTTCATTGTAGATTACCAAATTCTTGATGATGTTATTTTGCAAATCAAATTTAATAACTTCATTCCTATCAAATACTTGCTTCGCTATTGGTTTGTCTCGCTCTCCATTAACAGATGATTTAATATTGTTAATCAACTGTATTTCAGATATGTTATGATTAAAATAATCAAAATACTTTACGCCAATAGAGTCTTTGATAATTTCATTGCTTTCTTTGCTTACTTGATAAGCTATCTCAATCTCTTGAGTGCCCTTATTTGGAATTGTCTGGAGATCATTATTCTTATTTGATAATGTATATGGGAAGTCAGCTCCGCCTTTGCGAACTGTATAAGTTACTGGAACATAAGCGATATTAGAGATTGATATTGTCGCATAGTGAGTAGAATCCAATTTATAATATGGTAATTCAAGAGATGGCGTATTACTTCTTAGAAGATTTGTTTTTGTTACGCTTCCTTCGATGGAATAATATACTTTCTTGTCGTTAACAAGAGTTACTTCTACAGAGTCTTTATCCTCAAAATTAGTCCAAACATGCGGTAAATAGTTAACTCCAAAGAAAGTTGAGTCCCCAGAAGCTATTTTAAATGGAGCGTCATTGTTAGCTTGAATCACAGAGTAAGTTTGTTTTAGATTGTCTAATTCAAAATTCTTTTTATTCTTTACTAATCTCACGCTTTTAATTTTTACTTCTTCTTTCGTAGTATTGATAATTTTCATCAGCTTTGTAACTGGAAGATCGACTAAATATTTCAAGTCTTCCCATCTTGTCTCGTCCGAGCTAATTGTAATATTATTATTCGTAGCAAATAATTTTGCTGCTAAGTATTCCTCTCCATCAATTTTGAGATATAGATTAGCTGTATCCGCGATAGTAGCGGTATTGGTGAATTTCGCTATAATATTAATGGTGAACTCCTGACCAGCTGGAAGGATTATATTCTTCTCTGGATTATCATATCGGAAAGCCATTTCTTTGCTTTGAATTATTGGGAATTCGACTGTCTCATCTACTGTCCCTGTGTTCTTAATTTTTATAAATTTGGAGTAATCTGTATTCAAATTTTCTACATAGTAATAAAGATTGCGCGAATCGATACTCATTTTAGGAGCTTTATATGTAAATGTAGTATCTAATTTACAGCCGCCTTTTGTCTTAGCCAATAATTTTAATTTCCCATCTTTGAAATGATCTAAGAATTTCACAGAGTAATCAGCTTCTTTTCTATCTTCCTTAAGCTTATAGGATATGGAAGAGTTTGTATAATTAGCTGAATCAAGTTTTATGTAATAAAACTCTGCGCATTTCTCAGTTTGGACTAAATCCACAGCTGATAATTTCCCGTTATATTCATACCTCTTTGGGTTATTGCTGGTAAATAATATCGTATCTTGACAATGTTCTGAATAATCCATTGCTGGTGAATAACCGTAGCTTGTGCCGTCTTCCTCGCCACTATCTTTGTATCCATATACATAGGCTGTAAATTTGACATCTTCGTTAATTGATTCGATAGTATGTTTACCAAATGTAATATTTGTAGCAACATATGAGAATTTGGTGTTTGGTATTTTCTTGATTTCAGACGAAAATCTGTAATTTAAATTTCGACCATCTAATTTAATCAGTGAATCGGTTCCTGTGTTGAATATCAATGTCAAATATGGATTAATTTGAAGCGGAACAGTGAATGCTGAATAATTTACCCATCTATCATTAGGAGTAATGGATATTAGCATTCCCTTGGATCCTGGGGCGCCGGCTTGTAATTCGTCTTCGCTTTGCTTATCGCTTTCGAGATCTGTTGCACTTTTGCCCCAACCAGTCCAGCTTTTCAAGTATGATTTTGAATATTGGAAGACGGCGACAGGCTCATTACTTAGGAATACAGCCGGCACTTCTTGTTCCAAGATTTCAAAATAATCACCTTTGTTTAAATTACTTTTCAAGATGTTTTTTTCACCATTCTCTTCGTTAATTGTATAAATCTCTGTTTTGTCTTTTGTCGCAATAAATCTAATTAAATCACCTTTTTCATAGCTTGTTTTATTAATATATTGTCTTCCTGCTTCAAAAGCAAAAGGAATAGTGATGTGTGTTTTCCCCAATAACTCATTGGGAAGCATTTGCTCCCAATAAATGTTCCGAATGTAATCCAATGCCGATCTATAGGGACCAAGCTCTGGCATTGGAGGGAATGTAGAGGAAGAATGCCCAGAGAAAACTGCGATTTTATTATTTGATGTAATGAAAGTCCCCGTTAAATCGGAAGCACTTGCGTGGGTTAATCCTTGCGCAGTATCGGCCAAAATTAAATAGGCATCGCCTTTGTTTAAACTGACGGTATTAGAGCTTCCTATGCCTACTTCTTTTGTCCTTGCCTTGGGATAATATGTTACGTTAGTGCCATTTTCAGTAGCAATGATTAGTATTTGTCCGGGTGTAGAAATATACTTAATACCGCTTAAAGGAGTGCCATCTCCTTTTCTGTTATAATAATCCTGAAATAGATTAGCTGTATAATATTCAGTTCCCAGATATTCTACTGGCATAACCTGGCAAGCTTCATTATATGCCCGACTTCCTATATAAAGAGAGAGAGTAATCGGTTCGTCAGCTTCCACTCTAATTGCTTTATTGGCTTGGCTTTGTTCGGAAATAGAATTCATCAATGATTGAGCGATTGCCACTATTTTATTTTCGTTAGCATTGATAATAAAATCTGAGACGATGGTGGAGCCAGAGGATGATAAAATTCTAACAGTATTTTTTGTCTTGGAATTAATAAATAATTGAAAGATCGAATTATCGGTCAAAGGAATATTCCTCGCGGTGTTTGGGACTAAATATGGCATTCCCAGCCAAAAGGTCTTTCCTTCGGGGGATTTTAATTGAGCATTTGCAGTGCTATTTGAAAAGAGCATTATCGCGCAAATGCTAATCAATAATAAATTGGTAAAATGTTTCATTTTTGCTTATTCCTCTATTTAATATTTATTTATTTTTTAATTATTTGCAAAAATAATAAATACTACCTGAATA
>CAZGXC010000006.1:3590-27146 GCA_964529535.1 uncultured Hyphomicrobiales bacterium
TTTTTTCGATAAAATAACTTCATTTCTTCTAAGTGAAGCGCGACGAGATATCCACGCCCCTCCTCCATATCTTCATAAACGCAACCGCCATCGAGGAAGATTGTGTCTTCTTGTAGGGATTTCTCGATTTCTGGCAACTGCTTGGGGGTATGCCCCACTATTAATCGCTTGTTCTTTATTTTATTTCTATCAATGCTAATGTTGCGAGTCCAAAGCATCGAGAGAGTATCGACCAAAGGATCTGCCAGCTCAAAGTTCATTCCGGCATGGACGATATAAAAATTCTCTAATTCTACGATAAATTTTGTAGAATTAAAGAATTGTAGATACTTTTCGGGTAGCTTTCGAATATCGTCGATTCCGAAAGATTTCAACGTTCGATTGCCACCATTTCTTAACCATTGAGGGGATAATTCTGGATGATAATAGGTGTTTATCAGCATTTGCTCGTGATTCCCACGCAGGCAATCAATATTATAGCCTTTTGCCCGTAAATCCAATAATATATCAATCACTTCCTTCGAGTTATGCCCTCTATCAATATAATCCCCGAGGCAAATGATATAATCGCTTTTTTCTATGCGTATTTCTTGATATAGAAGAGCTTCAAGGGTTTGGCTACATCCATGAACATCGCCTATTATAATAGTTCTATTCATTTATTTACTGTTGATCAGATGCCCCCTATTCATCATCTTCTTCTTCGTGATCGTTATTCTTGTTTTTAGTTTTCTTCTCGAGCATTTCCTGAGCGAAGATGAATGCTTCCATTGCGGCAACGGATAATTTATTTTCCAATTTCCCGAATTTCTTGACGTAATCCTTTCTGCTTCTGTTGATTACTTCGTGGGCTTCATCTCTGCCATAAGTATGGGTAATGGTGCAACGCGGAGCGTGCAATCCTGGCATATCTTTATAGGTTAGAAAATAATGCTTCAATCTATGGACGAGAGAATCTGGAATGTCGTCAATGTCGTCCCAATGCCCATATACTTCATCTCCCTTTAAGATAGCGATGATTTTATCATCTGCTTCGCCGCCGTCTATCATTCTAAATCCGCCGATTGGAACAGCTTTGAGCAAAATATCTCCGTGCTGGATATTTCTCTCCGTCAGGACGCAAATATCGAGGGGATCCAAATCTCCCACAATGTCTTTGCGGTTATTCTTCTGATTACAGAATTGTGCGACGAGCCTGCCTGAATATGTTTGTGGGATAAATCCATACAGCGCTGGCACATAGCTGGAGAACTTATTCGGTCTATCGATTTTTAGGTAACCCGTTTCTTTGTCGAGTTCATATTTCATTGTGTCTGTTGGGACTACTTCAATATATACATTTAATACATCTGGGGCATCGTCGCCAATATCCACGCCGTGCCAAGGGTGCGATTTGTATCTTAATCCCGCCAAACGCCAAAATTCCGCAATTGATTCCATAATTCTTCCTTTGATTATTTTTTTATTCTTTTTTTTATAAATTTACTTAAATAATAGAAATATCCCAACGCAAATAATCACCGATCCTGCGATTTTGTATGCCGTGAATTGCTCGTTAAACAATAGCAATCCTGCTATATTGCACGCCAATACGACCATGCCGGAGCTAATCGAAGTGGCTGTGCCGATGGATATTGTCTGCAATGCTTTTGTATAAAGCAATGCGCTAATTGATGCGCTCAAGAATCCGAAAGCCATCACATAATACTTCTTGGGTGCTTCGAAGAATGAAGAATATTTTAGCAGCACGCCCGAGCAAGCATTAAATACTATCGAGATTATTAAGACGCTATAATTCATTTGCTCGGCTCGGATAGATTAGTATTAATAATTCCTTTTACTTGCTCTATAAACTCGAGCATAGTCTTTTTGTTCGCTACTTCTGGGAGCTCCATCGGCGGCGAGATAATCACGCTTACCTCGACACCCTTTTTGAATTTAGACTCGCCCTTTGGCAAGATTTTATTCGTATTTTTCACAGTAACTGGGACTATTTTCTTCCCGGCTTTTTCAGCCATTAGGAATGCTCCGCGCTTAAATTCTCCGAGTGTGCCATCTTTGGATCGCGTGCCTTCGGGGAATATCAAGATGCTCTTGTTTTCCTTCATCGCTGCGATGCCCTCTTGTAGGGTCTTCATCGCTTCTTTGCCGCCGTCTCTGCTGACTGCGATAAATGGTGAATACTTTAATCCATATCCGAAGAATGGAATTTTCTCTAATTCTTTCTTGTAGATAATACGAATGTTATCATTAAGCGTATGCACCAAAACAGGAATATCAATTAAGCTACTATGATTAGCAATATAGACATAATTATCATCTTTGTTTAACAATTCCGCTCCTGTGAGATTAACTTTTATTCTCAGGCTCGTTATTATCTTCCTCGCCCAAATGAAAGCACTGCGGTGATACGCGTCGGAATCTCCTCTGCGCCCCTTAAAAGTAGAATACAGACTATAAAAAACAGTCAATAATCCGACTCTAAGCACTGTATATATATATCCTATCATATTTATTCTTATGTGACACAATTAAAAGAAATCTAATTTATAATATTTTTTCTTAAAATACTAAAATTATTAATTATTTTCGAAAAAAAATTGAAAATAATACAAGATTGCTGAATTATTATCTAAATTGCAGATGCTTTGATCTAACTTGAAAGGTAGGTAATAATTATATCCCGATAACTTCTTTGCGATATTTAACTTGTAGGTAATATCCCAAGAAAGCTACGATGAAATTCGCAAGCATAGCTGCTAAGAAAATCCCCGGAACTTGAAAAAAAGCAGCGAAAAGAAATGCCAATGGCACATAAGCTATAAAAATACGAGTAACTGATAAAAATGCGGAGTGCAGAGGCTTCTTGAATACATTTAGCATCGTTCCTGTAATAAACATAAATCCCAAGAAAGGATAGCTAAATGGCAGGAAGTGGAAATAGGATTTAAAATGGCTAATCACAATAGGATCGTGGTTGAAAAAGCGAATAATTTGCTCGGAGAAGAAAAATAATATTACAAATAAAATCACTCCCCAATAAGCAGAAAGTTGCAAACCCTTGCGCAAACCCGTCTTAATTCTGTCGTAATTCTGTGCGCCTAAATTCTGCCCAATAAATGGAGACATTGAGGCAGAGAGAGCCATCATAATACTTAATCCAAGAGCTTCCACCCTCTCGGCTACCGAGAGAGCAGCCACGGCTTCTTTGCCATATTGAGCTGCTAAATGCGTGATAACGCTAAACCCAAGTGGCAAGATAATATTAGTAAGCGCATTTGGCAAGCCTATATATAAGATCTCTTTCCAGCTTGTCCAAATTTCATTTAATGATGGTTGGCGAAATTCAATAATATTTTCCTTTTTTACTAAAATATGAAGAGCCGCCAAAATCACAAAAATTCGTGAAGCCAAGGTCGCAATCGCTGCTCCGCGAAATCCAAGTGCTGGAATTGGACCCAATCCGAATATAAATACTGGGTCGAATAAAGAATTAAATACCAAGACCGAAAGCATAATATTTGCAGCATTGCGAGTGTCGCCTATTGCTGTCATCGCATTATTCCCAATCATTGGGAAGGCTACAAATGGTGAGCCAATAAGCCAAATCGTCATATATTCTCGGATTAATGGCATTACGTCCGGGGGAGCCCCCAAAGCAGAGAAGAGCGGTTCTATTAATAGATAAGTAATTACTGCTAAGCTAATCGTGATTGCGAAGCCAAGCATAATTGCGTCGGTTGTGATCCTGCGAACCTTCGTTTTGTCGCCAGCCCCGAAAGCTCGCGCAGATAGAGCAGAAGCACCGTTGGCAATGCCCAGAATGATTCCATTAAAAAAGAATATTATTGGAAAAATAAACCCGAATGCTGCAAGGGCTTGAGTCCCTAACTTACCAATGAAGAAAGCATCCACTAAACTAACGCCAATGACGCTAAGAAGACCATAAACCATAGGGATAGTTAGTCTAATGATTACATTTGTTTCATTGCCTTCCATTACATTCACGCGGGATTTCATTTATTTTTCTCTTCTGTCATGTTATTAAAGAGACAATGACGATTTTGAGATGGAGTTGTTTTATTCCTTAATAATATTAGTAGCGTTTGCTTGTAGTTTCTTTACGCCAATTCTCTTAATTGATGAATCCCTAAAGCGATTATCGAAATCATCTTTTGTAAATTGTAAAACCGCTTCTGGCTCAATAAAGCTCTCTGAATTTACTGCTTGGAAATCGGAATGATTTGAGTGAAGTATCTTTTGATTAAATGGGCAAACATCTTGGCATAAATCGCAACCATATAAATACCCAGCGGATTTGCTGTCGGCTTGCCAATATTCATTTTTTCTATCCTCTATTGTCAGAAATGCTATACATTTGCGAATATCTACAATCTTATCAGCAATAATTGCATTGTTGGGGCAAGATGATCTACATTTGTTACAACTCCCGCATAAATTCGGATGTGGGTCTTCGGGTTCTATTTCTAATGATGTAAATATCACACCCAAAAAGACCCAAGAACCATATTCGCGCGTGATTAGCAAGCTGTTTTTGCCCTGCCAACCGATACCGCATCGCTCCGCCCATAGTTTTTCGAATACCTTTCCACCATCAATTGATATAAAGGAATCCTCATCAAATTTTTCCTTAATAAATTCTTTCATGGCATTGGCTTTTTCTCTCAATATCCCATGATAATCCCTTCCCCAAGCGTGGCGCGAGATTTTGCCTTTAGCTTCGGGAGAGTGGTGCAAATCAGTGAAATAATTAACAGCAAAAGCAATTGCAGATTTAGCGGCAGGCATTAATAGCTTTGGGTTCGCCCTATATGACAGATTATTAAACAAATAATTACAGTTAGCGAATCGCTCCTGCTCATAGAGCTGCTGGCTGATTACTTTCGCATCATTTAGCTCCGCAATTTCAGCAAATCCTATCTTGTCGATATTTAAGTCGCGCGCTTTTTGTATTATTTGTTCTTTAATGCTACTCATCGAATCTTTTTTGTAATCCTTCTGTCGTGTAATTATTATTATATGAAGTCAAGCGAATTTAATAGTATTTCATATCATTACCAAACACTTTTCATCCTATCATTGATTTTTTGCTTCATTACTTTCACTTTTTGCTTCATCAACTTCTTTATTATCCATATTTTCCGTATTTTTGCTAATCGATAGATGCTTATTTAATTTGAAAAATCATTAATTATAAGATAAAAAATGCGAAAAATAATTCTCTATATATGTGCGATTTGTGCATTTGGCTACGTTGCCAATGCTCAGGAAATTCAATGGGCAGATGAAGTAGTTTCTTTCACTTCCGAGCAAAGCCCTCTTGAAGGTGCGGCGAGGAACATCCTCGGAACGCCAAGCGTTATGCCAAATTTTGGATATTCAAGTGCTGCTTGGATGCCGAAATCCGTCTTCGGGAGACCATTCGAAAGTATTGTCGTGAAGTTTCGCACGCCATCGCGAGCAAATCAAGTAGTAATTAATGAAAATTATTTTTCTGGATTAATCACTTCAATCACGCTCTTCGATGAAGAGGATAATCCGCAAGTGGTTTATGAGAATAAGACCCCTCGCCTGTCCAATTCTGGCAATCTCTTCCATTGTGCATTTAAGAAGACTAAATTCGATGTATTCAAATTAGAAATAAAAGTGAATGCTTCTCTCGCATACAAAGGTATGCAATTAGATGCCGTAGGCATAATGCTTTCAGATAAGAGATATGAGATTCAGATTAATGAGATATCGAAAGAAAAAAGCATTGGCACGGAAGCTCCCATAAATTTAGGCTCTGCTATCAACAGCAAGTATTATGAATTGATGCCGATTATCTCCCAAGATGGCTCGAAGTTATACTTCACTCGCGAGAGACACCCCGAAAATATAGGAGACAAGAAAGCCCAAGATATTTGGTTCTCGAAAATAGATTCAACTGGTAATTTTGTGGATGCTATTAATATAGGTGCTCCGCTTAATAATGAATACCATAACTTTGCCCTCTCCCTCTCTACTGATGGCAATTCAATGTTTGTGGGCAATGTCTATAAACCAGATGGCACTATGGCTCCGGGTTTATCTATCACAAAGCGCAATGGTAGCTCTTGGGGGATGCCAGTCCAAGTATTAAGAGAATTAGAACTCAGAAACAATCAAGTGAATTACTTCCTCGCACCAAATGGGAAAGTAATAATCACATCGGCAAATTTAAATAATGACGGCTTTGGCGAAAATGACCTATATGCCGTATTTAGAACAAGCGACAGCACCTGGAGCAGACCAATTAACCTTGGTTCTGGTGTAAATACACCTGGAATGGATATTACTCCTTTTCTTGCCGCTGATATGACTACTCTATATTTTGCTACGAATGCACGCCCCGGATATGGTGATTTTGATATTTTTATGACGCGCCGTTTAGATGATACTTGGCAAAATTGGAGCGAACCTGTGAATTTAGGGCAAAGCTTCAATACTCCGGGTTGGGATGCTTATCTCACTATTCCTGCTTCTGGTGATTATGCTTATTTTACATCATCTAATAATTCTATCGGAGCAAGCGACATTTTCAAAATAAAGCTCTCGGACGAATTAAAACCAAAGGTGGTAACTCTTATCTCTGGAAAAGTATTTAATGCTACGGATAATTCACCCGTTGAAGCAAAGATTGTGTATGAAATTCTCAATAAAAATCTTGAGGCAGGCATCGCAACTTCTAACCCAACTACTGGTGAATATCAAATTGCCCTGCCAGCAGGAGAATTATATGGATACTTGGCTGAAGCAGATGGATACTTATCCCAAACCCAAAATATTGATTTGACTGATGAGACATATTTCCGCAATATTAATAGGGATCTATTCTTAGTCCCCGTGAAAAAAGGGGCAAATATTACCATCAACAACTTATTCTTTGAATTTGGGAAATTTGATTTGCTTCCGGCTTCATTCCCCGAACTCGATAGATTGGCTGCTTTTATGCTGAAAGATACAAGATATAATGTCCTAATTTCAGGTCATACAGACGACGTAGGCTCTGATGCAACGAATAATATCCTCTCCAAGAATAGAGCAGATGCCGTAGCCAGATATTTAATAATAAAAGGCGTGGATAAGAAAAGGCTGAAAGTAAAGGGATTCGGTAAATCAAAACCAATAAAGGTAAATGATACAGAAGAAAATAGGCAACTCAACAGAAGAGTGGAATTTGAGCTATTGTAGTTGAATTTATGATATTTTATAGATCTATTACCAAATAATAACCGTATTTGGTAGCTGAGAAATAATATTTTTTTTCTCAACATCAATCTTTTCAATATATAAATTTGATAGGTCAAGGTATTCCAAATTCTTCAAATTTGATAGCACATTTGGAATGCTCCTTAGTTTATTTGAAGCAATAGATAATCTTTTTAGATGCTTTAAGCGTTTGAAGGAATCGGGTAAATACTCAATTTTATTATCATTTAAATACAATTCTTCTAAATCCTCCAAATAGCCCATAGAATCGGGGATAGTATCTATTTTATTGGAATTTAATTTCAACACTTTTAGTGATACCATATTAAAAATGGGTTCTGGTAGTTTTTCAATCTTATTATGGCTTAGGTCAAGGAATGCTAAATTCTCCAACTTAGTAACTTCCTCTGGCATTGCTCCAAGTTTATTAAATGCTACTTCCAGCCCCTCCAACTTACTAAATTTAGCAATATCAGATGGTAGCTTGTCAATTCCAGTATTGTTTACGTTGATTCGTCGGACGAATTTCACGTGCTTCGATGCATCATAGAAGCTGTAGTATATTCTATTTTTAAGGGAATCGGGTTCCGCCCCGAAAAATTTATTTAGGCTAAATTGCACATACTTTGCGAAAATATCAGCGTTTTCGTTCACGCCCGCACTATCGCAAGAAGTAAAAAGTAATAGACTTGCAAGAATTATAGAGATATTTATTAAGCCTTTTTTTAGCATTGCCACACTAAATAATTATTTGTTTACTATAATTACTTTAAGGAATAATTATAGTTATTGATTATAAGCGTAGAGACGTTGAATTTATATTGTCATTGCAATATTTTTTGTTTTGATAGGAATTTTTATTTATTTTTGTAATCCTTTCTAAAAATATTGGAATGGCGCTAAATTAATCAGGATTCTGAAAAGATTTTGATTAGTTTTGATTCGGCGCGTAGCGCAGCCAGGTAGCGCACTACTTTGGGGTAGTAGGGGTCGTGGGTTCAAATCCCGCCGCGCCGACTCCACTTCGGTGGAAATATTTATTTTAATGACTCGCCCTTACTGTTCGTGTATATGAGCAGTAAGGGTTTTTATCATTTTACGATTAAAGTGAATTTTCTTATCCAAGTTATCTAATTTGCTATATAGCATATCTCGTCTCTGGCGTTGCCACATCCTGTCTTCGAGTTTATTTTCAAAGACGAATGGTTCTTGATTTTTCGCTACTTCTAATTTCCGCTTTTCGCTGATGATATTCTTCTGCAATTCAAATAACTCATTATATATTTTATCATTATTTATCCATTCAGTTACATATTCGGGGCATAAAGTCTTGCGGAACAAATCAAGTTTCTCCGAATCTTTCTCGCGATATGCCGACTGCACACAATTCCAATATTTTTGATACGATTCATTCTCTCCGACAATATCTGGATGAAGATTCTTCACGATACAGCGATATAATCCACCTATGTCTTTCTTTTCTTGCTGATATTTCGCATTTGAATAACTTGAATTATTGCTAAATTGTTGCTGCCAAATATCTCCGCTATTCATCTCATTATCAATGATTTGATGTATTTGATCGAGAGTAGACTTCGAGATACGCTCTCCGCGCTTCATCTTGGAGCAGAGCAAATCCACCTTCCTCTGCAATTCCGCAGCACTTCGGGATTTTTCTTCAATCTCTTCTTCTATATCGCCGAATATATTCTCGTAAAGGAATTCTATTTCTTGCTTTTTAATAAACATTAGCTGATACCAGTCCTCTAAGACTTGTAGCAACTCAGTGCGTAGAGAATTGAATTTCTCGATTGTCTTTTCTGCACTTATTTCCATATTTATTATATTTGAACTCATATTAATATCCATTGAAAGATTACATAAATGTAGAATAATAGCCAATTTAGTTATTGTTATAGTTATGCTTCTTATTATCCTTACATTCGCAATGTATCTGTCAAATGTTGTGCCGTTTTTCAGTATCGTGTTTTCAAATACATCTATATTTACAGTAATCATATATAAACTATGAAGATATCGACATTTTAATAGCATACGGGTATTACATAATATCACTTTTAGAAATAAAGTAATGTAATTTCCTAAATTATTAGTATTTTTGCAGACATTTAAAAATAATTATTTCAAGAACTTATATTTCAATAAAGGTAATAATAATGAAAGTTACAGCGTTTAACGAAATCCATAAAAAGCTCGGCGCCAAAATGGTTGAATTTGCCGGCTTTGAAATGCCAATTCAATACCCAAATGGCATTATCCACGAACATAAAAAAGTCAGAGAATCAGTAGGTGTATTTGACGTAAGCCACATGGGCGAATTTATCGTAAAAGGCAAAGATGCTTTAGCATTTGTGCAAAAAGTTACTACAAATGATGCCTCAAAATTAAATGTTGGGGATATCCAATACTCTTGCTTCCACAGAAATGGCAATGGAATAGTTGACGATTTATTGGTTTATAACTTAGGAGATGATAAATTCCTATTCGTTGTAAATGGTGCAAACATTGACAAAGACTGGGCTTGGTGCGAAGAAAACAAAGCAGGATTCGACGTAGAATTAATAAACGAATCAGATGAAACTCATCTGCTCGCTATCCAAGGACCAAACTCCTTAAATACTTTACAAAAACTAACAGACGTAAACCTATCCGAAATAGAATTTTATCATTTTAGACTTGGCAAGCTCGCTGGGCACGAAATGATAATTTCTCGCACGGGATATACTGGCGAACTCGGCTTCGAAGTATATTTCAAATGCTCCAGAGATGAAGCTATTAAAGTCTGGGATGCCATTATGGATGCCGGCAAAGAATACGGAATCGAAGCAGTGGCTCTCGGCAGCAGAGACACATTAAGACTTGAAAAAGGATACTGCTTGTATGGGCACGATATTGACGAGACTACAAATTCAATCGAAGCAGGCTTGGGTTGGATAACTAAGTTAGCAAAGGGCGACTTCAACGGAAGCGAACACTTAAAGAAAGTAAAAGCAGAAGGCACTACTCGCCGATTAGTAGGATTCGTAGTAGAAGCAGAGAAATTTATCCCTCGCCAAGACTACGTAATCTCCAAAGATGGAAATCCAATCGGAAAAGTAACAAGTGGGAACTTATCACCATCTCTAAACAAACCAATCGGAATGGGTTACGTTAGCGATGAATTTAAAGCTCCGGGCACAAAAATAGATATCGAAGCTCGCGGCAAGAAATTCCCAGCAGAAGTTGTAAAAACTCCATTCTTCTAAGCTGTTTTAATCAGCAAAGATAATTAATAAAGCGATAACTGCCCTCGTCATTCAAGGGCAGTTTTTTTATTATTCCTACATAATGAAGATAAAATAATCTAAAGAATTTCTAAAACAATCCGATAATGCAATATATAATATTATCGGGTCGGTTGTTATATATTGATTTTAGAGATAATTATTAATAAATAAGTAGTTTAATAGTAAAATTATGGGCGTAAGTGCTACTCATATTGCCGTTAGTTTGTTTAGATCGCATCCACTGTATGCAGCTAAACCAACTGACTTCGCTAACGACAGGCAGAACGATGGTCTCGTCGCAGAGGATGCTATTGCCCAATTTAAACCTAATTATAGCGATTCTCTCGAAATATCCAATGAATACAAAGCTAAAATGAGTGAGGAAGACCAAAAGAAACTTCCCAAAGAGCTGAGAAATCCAGAAAATAGAGAAAAGACAGAAAAAACAGAAGATAAAAAAACAGATGAAGCCAAGAGCGATAAGAATGAAAAGACTACCGCAAATGGCAAGAAATTAGACGAAAAGCAACAAGAAGCTGTCAGAAAATTGGAAAAAAGAGACGCTGAAGTCCGCACACACGAGCAAGCACATATCGCAGCAGGAGGTGGATTGGTTAGAGGCGGGGCATCTTACACTTATGAAGCAGGTCCCGATGGCAAACAATACGCAATCGGCGGAGAAGTCCAGATAGATATGAATCCTATCGCCGGCGACCCACAAGGCACGATAAGCAAAATGCAGCAAGTCCAGAGAGCAGCAATGGCTCCGGCAGAACCGTCGTCGCAAGATTATAGCGTTGCAAATACAGCAAGGAAACACGAAGCCGAGGCAAGAAAAGAATTAGCAGAGCAAAGCTCAGGTGCGGCTACATCAAAAGCTAAGGAGACTAAAGCTCCGGCTCAAGAAGATGAACCGCAAAAGGTGGAAACAAAAAAGAAGGAAACAAGTCCCAAAGTTTCAGCTCAATCACAGATGACTCTTTCAATGTCTCGTAGAAATACTTCACAGATGAACGCTTTACATATGAATAGTCAATCAATTAATTTAAGGGTATAGTCTCTTGCGGGATTAGCAGGCAATAATTTGTCTTATTGTCATTTATTTGATAATCATTTTATTTTATAGGAGTTAGGGGTATCGCTAATGTAACAGCGGTGCCCCTTTCTTCTATGCTTTTAATTTCTAAACGTCCGCCGTGCAGGTTCGCAATAGCTTGGGTAAGGATTAAGCCCAATCCATTTCCGCTTTCATTCAGCGTGCCATCATTAGAGAATTTCTTGGAAATATCGAAAAGCCTGACCTTTTGCTTATCACTAATACCGATACCATAATCATTAATATTGAACTCAATGAAATCATTCGTCACGGAAACGCTAAAGCTTACTTCGCTATTATAATGGGAATATTTAATAGCATTTGATAAAATATTAGTAATTGCCACAATTAGCAAATGCTTATTGCAAACCAATTTCGTAGTCAAGTTAAAGCTGCTATTTATAGTGATTTTTTTCTTTGATGAGCTAAGTTTAATATTGGCAATAGCTTCAGAGGTAATCTCATTCAAATAGCATTCAGCGAAGCGATATTTTTCAGGTTCAGTATTGATCCTAAGCAAGCTAAGAATATTAAAGAAGTAGTTGTAGTTCTTTTGCAAGCCTTCATCCAGCATAAAGATATAATCCTTAATATCTTCCTTCGATAGCAGATCGATATTTTCGCTAAGGATTTGCGAAATACCCAATAGACCATGATACTGACTATTCAGGTCATGATACGCAACGGAAATCATATTATTAAGGCTGTTCGATGACATTTTATAACACTTCTATTTTAGCTGTTCGGAAATTACTTGATAGCTTGCTTTAATTCAGTCATAGTAAATAAGGCGTTTAGAGCAATATCAGCTTGCTGTAACTTCTCAGATCCGCCTGATTCTCTATCGATTACGCATATTGCTTTCTCTATGATTGCTCCCTCTTTGCGAAGGTCGTTAGTGCTGATAATGATTTGCCCACCACTTGTTACGACATCTTCAACTATGAGCAATTTCTTTCCATTAATATCCGCACCCTCTACGAATTGGCAAGTACCATATTCTTTTGCTTCTTTTCTCACATAGACAGCAGGGATCCCCGTAGCTAATGACAAAGCAGCAGCAATAGGAATACCACCCATTTCCAGACCGGCTAAGTAATCAATTCCATCGGGAATCAATGCTTTAATTTGCTCCGCAATATTTTTTAATATTATTGGCTGGCTCTCGAATCTGTATTTATCAAAATATTCATTTGAGACAATACCAGATCTCAATTTAAATTCACCAGTAATATGAGAAATCTTATAAATTTCTCTTGCTAATTCTTCTCTTTTCATTGTGTTTTTGTATTTGTAGATAATTCAATTATCGAAGTAATTATTATAAATCAATAATTGTTAATTAATGATATTATTTTTTTCTAAATTCTTGAGCAGAAATACTGTATTTCCGGATTTTATTATGAAGGGTTTCTCTGCTAATATCGAGCATGGCAGCCGCTTTGCTTACGTTGCCTTTGGTCAATTCTAATGTTTTAAGAATCTTTTGCTTATCTAATTCCGCCAAATCCTCTTTTAAAGTTCTTGATGGGCTAATCGCAGGAGCAGACATATCAAGAGGAGCCGAATTAGAGTAGGGTTGATTGTTGAAATTGCCGCTCATTATCTTGTGTATATCGTTGATCTCTACAATGTCACTTGTAGCGGTTTGAAGAGCAACGCGGACAACGCTCGAAAGCTCGCGGACGTTTCCTCGCCAATCGTGATCAGTCATGAATTGAATAGCCGATGGAGCAATATCGCGAGATTCGTTAAATTCCATATTATGGCGAGCTACGTAATGGCTGACTATATCAGGAATATCATCTTTTCTTTCGCGGAGAGGGGGAATGTTGATACCGCATTCGCGCAAACGATGATAGAGCTGTTCGCGGAATTTACCATCTTGGATACCGGCGATTAGATCCCTATCTGTAGCGGAGATGAAGCGGACGTCAATATCTTCCGAATCGATAGAGCCGACCTTTCGGACGATTTTCTCTTCGATTGGGATTAATAGGTTGGATTGTAATTCAGGAGGCAAATCTCCAATTTCATCAAGGAATATAGTGCCGCGATTTGCCTGCTGGAAAAGACCTTTCTTGGTTTCGGTAGCACCGGAGAAAGACCCCTTAATATGTCCATAAAGCTCACTTTGGAATAATTCCTTCGGAATGTTTGGAATATCAACGGTTACGAAGGCTTGCTTATTCCTTCTGCTGAATGAATGAATCGCCTGCGCTACGAGTTTCTTACCTGTTCCAGTTTCTCCAGTTACTAATACGTTTAGGTCAGTTCTTCCGAATCGAATAATTGAATCCCCAAGCTCTACCATTGATTTACTTTTGGTAATAATTCCTTGCGCTTGGAGCAATTTTATTATTTCAAGGGCTTCGCCTTTGGCGCGGACATCATCGAGGACGCTCTCTAATACAATCTTTAATCTATCTTTGGTTAATATACTTTTTTCAATAAAATTTACAGCACCAAGCTTCGTAGCTTTCACGGCAGTTTCTATCGTCCCCTTTCCGCTTATCATAATGACAGGGATAGAGTGGTAATTCTTTCTGCAATGCTCAAGGACATCAATACCATTCATAGCTACATCTACCCCGAACTCAATATCGAGCAAGATGCAGTTAATATTCTTATTGTTCTGAGCAAGATAATTAATTGCCTCCTCGGGATGATTAATAGAAATAGCAGAATATCCGAACGAAGATACTAAATCGCTTAATGTTGCTGTAAAATCAATATTGTCGTCTACTAAAAGTATATTGTGCATTTAATAATTTCTGTCTTTAATTTCTCTATTAATATATAACTCAAAATATTCTTAAGTGAATATATATACAATTATAATCTGCTAAAATAAGGAATAATTTAGAGATTTAAAAATTAAATCTTATCTTATTTACGAAAAACAAGATAAGATTTAGTTAATTTACCAAGTAGCAGAGCTACTTTTCGAGAATGATAGGAGTTGAATTAGAAGGTTAAGCCTAATTTCGCATAGAGCTTTTTCAGGAACTCATTTTCTAATACACCATTTGACTTAAAGAAATGGAAAATCTGAGTGATTTTGTTTTCCTTTCCACTTAGCTGAATAAATAGCTGGATGCGAGTGTTGTCAGCATCAATTTCGTTCATTACGATTCGATAATTTACTCTGCCGATCGTCCAGACACCATTTGGCACATAAATCATCTCGTATTCATATCTTTGGAGGACCTTTATCGAGGAATCGACTCCATCTGCGATGATGATATTATCAGATTTGATAGTGCCTCTGTATTTTCCTTCTTCATCTTGCGATGATTTCTGCACGGCGAGTTGCCCGCCAAGCTCACCGACTAATTCTTTCGTAGAGTTCCATACTTTTTCAAAAGACGCATTCATCTTAATATCGAACGTATCTTTATAGTATGGATATTTAGCAGTGGAATCCACTATCCCTTGGGCATTAGCTGAAACAGCAAACGCAATGAATGCAATAGCGAGTAATAATGATTTTTTTATTCTGTTACTCATTTTTATGACCTTTCTGAATATTTATAATTATTTTATTTCCCAATACATTTCTATGCGGATTTTTTGTATCCATTCTTGATATAGTTTATTTTGCTTGAAGTTAATAGCCATAGCTTCTAACTGCTTGAAATCGCCTTTTAGTTCCGCTTTGTGTTCGGGGATTGTTCGCTTGCGATATAGGATATGGAATGACATTTTTGGCTCGCTTGCGTATATCATCGGCTCGGTGATGTCCCCATCTTTTAGCGAATGAATTACGTCTTGAATTTGCGGAGGGATTTGGTTTAATGGCATTTGCCCCAAAGCACCGCCGAAGCCTTTTGTCTCTACTTCATCAGAGTTTTTCTTGGCTAATTCTTCGAAGTTCCCATTTTCTAAAGCAGTTTGCTTAATATCAGTAAGTATTTTCTTTGTTTTATCTATGTCCTCTGTGCTTTGCCCAAATTTGAATAAGATATGGCGAGCATGGACAGAATCTTTTGTTTTGTCGAGGGTTTGGATAATATGAAAGCCGAACATTGTCTCGATTGGTGCGGATACTGCGCCCTTGTTTTGATTGAAAGCAGTTTGCTCAAATTCTTTGATAAATAAGCCCTTGCCAGCCCAACCAAGGTCGCCACCATTCATTGCGCTGCCGGGATCGCCACTATATCGATGAGCAAATTCTTCGAAGTTCCCGCCGGCGGAGATGCTATCTCGCACCGCAAGTGCTAATTTATAGGTTTCAGCTTTGGATTTTTCATCTGCTATTACATTTTTCACAATATGAAATAAATCAACGGAAGCCGGAACATTTGGGATGGAGTCCGAATATTGCTTGTAGAAATCCTCTACCTCAGCATTCGTAACGCTTATGTCGCTAAATAGCTTAGCTTTCATTTTGTCAGAGATTAGCTGCTTGCGAATATCGTCGCGCAAATCATTTTTCATTTGGATTATTGACATACCGAAGACATCTTCTATCCTCTTTTGAGAACCAAATTTTGCAATCAATCTGTGCATTTGCTGCTCCCATCTTTGATCGACTTCTTCTTCGGCAACGACAATGGAGTCCTCGATAGCCTTTGCTATTACTAATTTCTCGTCTATCATTAGATTCAGGACTTTATTTTGTATCTCTGGATCATTGATATTAATGTTCTTATCCTGTCCCATAAATTGGACTAAATAACCCATAATATCAGATTGAGTAATAATATCATTTCCGACTACTGCACGGATTTTCTCGAGAGATTCCCCCGGTTTGAGAGCAGTATTTTGCGAGAATGCTAAATTAGACGATGCGATGAATAGTATCGCAAACAATAACTTAATTAACTTCATCTCTGGAATACACTTGTAGTTTTTCATTTTTTATTTTTTTAGTAATTTATCGAGTTCTTTTTCATTCAATTTGAAATTATATTTTGCTTTTAGTGAGCTGATCCATTTATCGCTCAGGCTTTTTTGGATCTCACTTTGGACTAAGGGAGCAATCTCTGGGAGTGCTTCCTCGAATGTTTGCTGACGCGGATAATATATTTTATTTACTTTAATTACAGAATAACCCTTTTCCACAGGTAATGGCTCTGAGAATTCATTTTCTTTTAAATTATGCTCTTTCGCCAAATCTGCAATTTTGAATTTTCCTACTTTTACTCCCGAGAATATTCCGAAAGTCTCGCGATTACCACTTCTCTGAGTGTGCTGGCTTACGGCATCATTGAAGCTAATCTCATTGTTTTTCAATCTATTATATAGATTGTCCATTTCCGTTTTATTAATGATAAATAGCTCTTGTAAATCGTATGATTGAGTAGTAAAATATTTAGCTTTATTTTTTTCGTAATATTGGCGTGCTATTGTAGAATCAAATTGCAGCTTGTTCCATACTTCTTGTGATTCCACTTTGAATAGTAAAGTGCCATCGCGGAAGTTTTGAACTAAGTTGCGGTAATCATCATTAGTTTTCGCCAAATCATCGGCTACATCTGCGTAAGCTCTATCATCGGTTAAGTAATTAATAGCTTTGTTAATGCCTTCGGGGTTAGTCGGCAATCCACGGAATTTGCCAGGAGTTTTCATTTTATGGACTAATTCCTTTACTTTTACTTTATCATTTCCATAAGCAAAGAGGTCTTGGTTCATCAGATCCAATGGGATTTTCGCATCCCAGAGTGAATCAAGATTAGTATTATTTGTATCTAATGCTGCAATCAATCTATCGAAATTTTCTTGATATATACGGAATCCGAACTTTGTTTTATATTCATTAAGCAGATGAGTCTTGTCCGCATCTAAGTATGCACGTCTGTATATGTTTGCAATTTCTTGTTTCTCTTCGTCTTCGTTAATATCTTTCGAAGAATTTCTGAATATTAAGTGATAGCCGAATTGAGTTTTGATTGGCTTGGATAGCTCTCCATCTGCCATTCTGAATAATTCTTTTTCAAATGTTCCATCTAAGTTTTTTCCGATTTTATCGAAACCAGTGGAGCGACTATACCATTCCTTAAAAGCTCCGCCATCTTTGGCAGAAATATTATCATCTGAATGCTTGCCGGCAAAACTCTCAAAAAGGCTCGGTTCTATTTGTAACAATGTATACAAACTATCGATAGTATGCTTCGCAACATCAAAGCCTAAAGAATCCTCTTGGAAATTAATTAGTATATGCTTGAAATTCACGAGCTTCCTTGGTTCAATAGAATATGCTTTTATTAGCATATATCCAAATTGAGGCACTCGCACCAAATCATTATAATATTCACCTGGTTTAAGTGTATATAGGGCATCTTCAATGTTTCTATCCAAGCGACAAGAAGTAATATATGTATCTATCAAGCCACCATTAACGGCGCTGGCACTATCTTCGGAGAAGTTTTTAGCTACTTCGCCAAAATCTTCGCCCTTGCGCAGAGCATTTAGAGCTTTCATAGCTTTGTTGTGTGCTGCCAAAGTATCGTTCGGGTCTTGCTGATTAGCAAGGAATATCATATACGCAATTTGCATTTCAGTTTTTCTGCGTTCCAATGATTTATTCACAAATGGAGCAACTAATTCTTTTTCCACGAGATAGCTTTCCGCAACGATTCGCTTATTTTGATTAAGCTCTTGGATGACGCTGCTGTCTTTATCTAATCCGCGCGCTTCAGCATCAGTAATCTTTAGCCTATAAGCTGCATACATATCAACGAAATTCTTTATGGAATCAGCGGGGAGGTTTCTCAGCTCGGAATTTAATCGCAAATAATTGCGTTTGAAGGCAGTATTCAGCTCGTCATAATTATACTTCCTTCCATTAATCTCGAAAATTGCGCCACCGGTTGCGGCTGCAGATTTCTTTGTATCTGCTTTTGCTGGCTTAACCTTTGGTGTGGCGGATAAACCCAAGCTCCCAGCTATAAATGCGAATATTGAAAGTAATGCTAATTCGCGAATAATTTTTTTTCCAATCATATTTCTACTTTTTTGAATAATTTAGTAAAAAACACATAATAATGAAATTGCTTACATTTAGTAGCATTGTCTCGTATATAAATACGTTTATCTGGCTTCTAAGTTTTGTTGATATATAACTTTAATTGTAATATATCAAGCTACAAAAATACAATTTTATGCACTAATAAAAAAAGATGATGAGCAACAAAGTAAAAAAAACAAAGAAAAAATAGATTTTATTATATAAATTGAAAAATTATTCGTAATTTTGTTTATTCCTATTAGCACAGCTATTATTAATTGCTATAAGTGGCGAATAATACAGCCTTGCGATTAGGAATGCACAATTAAATAACATGTTAAATTAAATCTAAAGAAGAATTAAATTGACAATAGAATTAATTATCTTTTTGGTATTGGGAGTCCTCGCAGTAGCATCTGCGATACTTACAATTACAGCAAGGCATCCAATAATTTCGGCTCTGAGCCTTGTATTTAATTTTATGATGCTGGCGGGTTTATACCTTACGATGAACGCGCAGTTCATTTCCGTTATGCAGATCCTCGTTTATGCGGGAGCAATAATGGTATTAGTGGTATTCACGATAATGTTGCTAAATTTAAGCGATGAAGCTAAGCTAAAGTATAGCTTTGATTATCGCCGCGTCATAGCCTGGATGATTGGCGGAGCATTCGTGATTGAATTGCTTACGATTTTCGCAAATCCAAGTATATCAAGCCCTGGTCTCTCCGAGAAATCTGTTCAAATTGGAACAGCTCAAAACATAGGAATGGAGCTTTTCTCTAATTATATATACCCCATTGAAATTGCCGGAATATTGCTTTTTGCAGCTATCGTCGGAGCAATGGTAATGGCAAAACGAAAAATAGTGGAGTAAAATAATATGCAAAATATACCATTAGAATACTATTTAATATTATCCGGGATATTATTCGCAGTCGGTGCGATTGGAATGCTAACCCGCAGAAATGCGATAATCCTATTTATGTCCATAGAATTAATGCTAAACAGTGCGAATTTAGCTCTCGTAGCGTTCAGTTCATTTTTGGGCGATTCCGCAGGACAGGTCTTTGTCTTCTTCGTAATGGCTGTGGCAGCGACGGAGTCAGCTGTTGGATTAGCTATCGTAATAGCTCTATTCCGCAAGAAAGAGACGGTTTACGTCGACGAAGCAAGCACCCTCAAGTGGTAATAACAATAATTTGAGTTATAAGAACGAATTGAGTTTTCGGACACAAGAGTTTGATAATCAGAAAAGATTTTCATATATTTGTTGTCTGAAATAATATCTATTTTAAAATATAAATGATACAATTTCAGTAGTCTGAAATTATTAGAAAATAACAGTTTGGAATTTAATATGAGCAAGCTATTAATAGAAAAAAGTAAACCAGGCAGACGCGCATACTCTCTGCCGGAATTAGACGTTCCCCAAGTAAATACAAAGGATGTTATCCCAGCGGATTTGCTCCGCAAGGAAGCACCGATGATGCCAGAAATGAGCGAGAATGAAGTATCTCGACATTTCTTTAATCTATCGCAACTAAACTACTGCCTCGATACTGGATTTTATCCGCTTGGCAGCTGCACAATGAAGTATAATCCAAAAGTGAATGAAGTAACGGCAAACATGCCAGGATTTGCTCATTTGCACCCATTGACTAACCCAGAAGATGCCCAAGGCGCTTTAAGGTTAATGTATGAACTCGGCGAATGCTTGAAGGAAATTTTTGGATTGCCGGGCATTTCTCTGCAACCAGCTGCAGGTTCTCACGGTGAATTTACTGGTATCATGGTTTTCCGTGCCTATCACCAAAGTCGCAACGATGTCAAAAGAACTAAAATCTTAATCCCTGATTCGGCTCACGGCACGAACCCTTCGTCTGCGACTATCGCGGGATATGATATTATTACAATTAAATCTCAAGCAAATGGTAGAGTGGATTTAAGCGATTTAGCAGCTAAATGTAATGATGAAACTGCTGGATTTATGCTAACCAATCCAAATACAATTGGTCTCTTTGAAGATCAAATCATTGAAATCGAGAAATTAATCCACGGATGCGGCGGATTGATGTATATGGACGGAGCAAACTTAAATGCTCTTATGGGACTAACTCGCCCAGGCGAAATGGGATTCGATTGCGTGCATACTAATTTGCACAAGACTTTCTCTACTCCGCACGGCGGTGGCGGTCCGGGTTCTGGTCCAATTTGCGTAAGCGAAAAATTAATCCCATTCCTACCTGTTCCGCAGATAGTGAAAAATGGCGATAAATATGATTTAAAATCAGATATCCCAACTTCTATGGGCAAAGTCCATAGCTTCTTCGGAAACTTCGGGGTGTTGGTTCGCGCTTATACTTATATCAGAATGCTCGGTGGCAAAGGTCTTCGCGAAGCAAGCGAAACTGCGATACTTAACGCAAACTATTTGTTTACTCTTATGAAGGATACTTTCGATGTGCCTTATGATGAATATTGTATGCACGAATTTGTCCTCTCAGGCGATAGACAAAAGAAATTAGGAGCTTCTACAAAAGATATGACTAAGAGATTACTCGATTATAATTATCACGCTCCGACAGTTTATTTCCCTCTGATTGTTCATGAAGCTATGCTGATTGAGCCAACAGAAACTGAGACTAAAGAAACACTTGATGAATTTGCTGATACTATGAAGAAAATCGCAAAAGAAGTAGAAGATAATTTAGATTTAGTGCTTAATTCGCCTCAATCTACTCCATTGAGAAGATTAAATGATGCGCTCGCTGCAAGAAATGTAAATATTACTTGGACAAAGCAATAATTAAGAGCAGTCGATAATTAAGAGCTGACTAAAAATAAATAATCAGTATTTATACAAAACTCGCCCCATCAATTCAAAATGAGGCGAGTTTTTTTGTATTTATGTGAAGGAAGGAAATAGATAATTTATATAACTTGGATAATATTTGTAATTTCATCGATTGCATCTTGAAATTTAATATTATTTAAATATAAAATCTCTGCTTTATCTTTATTGCGGAAAATCCAAGAGTTAATGATACTTAAGTCATTTATATCGAGTTGATTATATTCAGAAATATCGATATTTGAATCATCATCAAAATACAATTCATTTATTGCTTGCGATATTTCATCGAGAGGAGTTTTCCTATCAATAGTAAATTCGCGTTCGAGTTTTCCGCATCGAATGAGCAATATTTGCAATAACTTCCCTTTATTTTCGCTTGGAAATATCATGATGAAGTTGTCTCTATTCAGCGCCGTCGGGATGTTATCTTGCTTATCGAGCAAGGTTTTTAGTTCTTTTATTTGATTTTTAATTTCCGCCGCTTGCTCAAATTGTAGCTTATCAGAGAACTCATACATTTTGCTTTCCAATTGGGATATTATTCCCCCCGCATAATTCGTTAGGTAATAACGGGTTTCCTCCAAATGGCTCATGTATCCCTCTTTGTCAATCATCATAGCGCAAGGAGCCGAGCATCTATCGATATGATAATAAAAGCATGGGCGTTTCCCTTTCTTTGGGTGGATGGGAGTTTCGCACTTTCTCAATTTGAATTGGCGAGAAATATTATCGACTAATATTTCAGCTAAATATCTCGAGCGGAATGGTCCGAAATATTCGGAACCATCATTTTCTATTTGGCTGACCAATTCTACCCGCGGGAAATCCTCTGCGATAGTTAGCCTAATGAATGGGAATCGCCTGATGGACTTCTCCAAAGTGTTGTAATATGGCATTAATTCTTTGATCTTTCGCGATTCGTGAATTAATGCTGAAAGCTCTGAATTTGTATTTTCCCAATCTAAATGATATGTTTTGCGCAGCATAGCGGAAATTTTGCGCGAGGTGATATTCCCGAATGTGAAATAACTCATCACTCTCTCGCTTAGGTTCTTTGCTTTACCGACGTAATGCACTTCTTTCTCTTTGTTCATGAAGTAATACACTCCAGAATTGCTTGGGAGTTGGTCGAGCTTTTCTTGTAAGCGTTTTTGCGTAGCAGATTGTGGAACAAAGTTCTTGATTTTCTTATTCTGAAATTCCAGCAATTCCTCGACGCTTTTGATGCTATGCTCGTCCTCGGCGATTTCTAATAATTCGCATAAAATCTGACTTGTGGCATAAGCATCTCCCAATGCGCTATGGCGATGAGTTACTTTAATTCCGAAATATTCCGCTAAGGCGCCGACGTTTTTCTTCATATCTTTCCGAAGCAATCGGCGAGATAGCTTTACTGTGCATAGCTTTGGAATTTTCGGGAAATCTATTTCGTTTTCCTCAAATGCTGTGCGAACGAATTTATAATCAAAATTGACATTATGCGCGGTAAATACGGCATCTTTTTTCACTAAGAAATCCCGAACAATAGGCAGAATGTCTATTGCCTCTGGAGCAGTGAAGACCATTTCGTTGGAAATTCGCGTCATCTGCTGAATATAAATTGGAATAAACTGATGTGGATTAATTAGCGATTGGAACTTCTCGACCGCTATTCCGCCAGAAGTAGCCACGCAAGCAATATCCATCAAGCGATTGCTTAGTGGATTCCCGCCCGTAGTCTCTACGTCTATTACTATGAAATTCGCATCCCAAATCGAGAGCATCTTTACCTACCAATTAGAAATTAAAAGAACACAAAAATACTGAAATTTTGGCTTTCTTCTTTTTTTATTTTCAATATTTTTATATTTAGCATTTTTATTTCGTTATTATTCGCAAAAAAATATGTATTTTTGACGTTTATGATTTATGTAATGTAATTATTATGTAATTATTAAGAAATCAATTATGAAATTAAATATGAGATTAACGCGATGACCCTTACAGAAAACATTCAGAATAAAATACAAATCAGCCCTTGGGTGCGATGGGTGATATTATTATTGGTTGGCTCCACGATAGCTACTAATTACTATGTTTATGATGCTTTCTCTGCGATAAAATCTATTATGCA
>CAZGXC010000006.1:27156-43113 GCA_964529535.1 uncultured Hyphomicrobiales bacterium
GCTTGGCTTCAGCAATGCTCAATACGGCTTGCTAATGTCCTTCTATTCCTTCCCAAATACTTTTCTCTTGATGAGTATTTTCGGCGGAATAATCCTCGATAAATGGGGCATTAAGAAGACTGGTATCCTGTTTGTAGGCTTATGTGTGCTTGGCGTGCTTATCTCCGCATACGGAGCATCTCCATATTTTGCCGCTGGGAACTTTGACCATAATTTGCTCAGCAGCTTTCTCCCTGAATACTCTCCCCAACTAAAAATGTTAATGATTGGGCGACTATTCTTTGGCTTGGGTGCCGAAACAAGTATTATTGTCATTAACAAGATAATCGCTAAATGGTTTAAGGGCAAGGAACTTGCTTTAGCTTTCGGAACAAATATCGCTATCTCTCGATTAGGCACAGCCGCAGCATTAATTCTTTCTCCTCAATTTTCTTCCAACCCATCTACTTGGTATTATGCCATTTGGATTGCAGCCATATTAATGTTAGTCGGATTCATCACCTTCCTTATTTATGTATCTTTCGATGCTAAATATAGTCCCAAAGATGATACTTCTGCTAAATTAGCAGCAGACGAAGAATTCCATTTAAGTGATATTACAGAGCTAATAAAGAATAAATCATTTATTTTTATTTGCTTGCTATGCGTTACGTTTTATTCGGCTGTATTCCCATTCCAAGCATATTGCCCTGATTTGCTACATAACAAATTCGGATTAGATATTGAATTTAGCGGAATATTATCGAGCTTAATTACTTGGGGGACGATAGTCTTTACTCCTCTGTTTGGCTCATTTGTGGACAAGAAAGGCAAGAGAGCCAGCTTGATGGTTTTTGGCTCTGTGTTATTAATTATATCCCATTTAATATTAAGTATGACGAGCTTAAGCCCATATATTCCAATGTTTACTCTTGGGATAGCATTCTCCTTAGTGCCTGCGGCAATGTGGCCATCCGTCGCTTTGATTGTAGATGAGAAGCGTCTCGGCACGGCTTATGGCTTTATGACGGCTATTCAGAATTTGGGGCTTTGGGGTTTCCCAATATTAGCAGGTTACGTCTTGGATATTACAAATCAAGGCATTGCCCCCGATAGTGGAAAGTTAGATTACACTGTAACAATATTGATTTTTGCTATCTTGGGTATTCTTGGGCTGTTCTTCGCATTTATGCTTAAATATTATGATGCTAAGAGTAGTGGCTATGGATTAGAATTAGCAAGCAAAAATTAAATAAAATATTAATGATTATAGTATCAAAATTGCGATAATTAGAATTATGATAATTATTTAGAATTGGTGTTAGCTACAAAGCTGATCCCATTGATATTATTAGGAGAAACAAGGAGTTTTATGGAGATGTTGAATGAAATTATATTTTTTCAACAAAAATGATATTATTTTGTCCTACTTTTCATATTTTTACGCACTTACTATTTGAAGACAAAATTGAAATAGAAATATCAGCGAAAAATAGACGATCAACAATAGAAGAATGAAGAAAAAAGCAGATAGATTCCTTGAGCTATTCGCCCCACATAAGAGTAAATTGTGGAGGTTCTGCTTATCTATTAGTCGCACGCGAGAGAACGCCCAAGACCTCTTGCAGGATACTATCGAAGTGGCGTTCCAGAAATATGAGCAACTTGTTTCGCCGGAAGCATTTCTAAGCTATTTATTTACAATAGCGTCGCGATTAAATTACCGAATGCTCGAGCAGGCAAAAGCATATTGCCCAATAAGCGAAGATCTAATTGAATCGCTAATTAGTAGCGAGGCTTCGCCAGAAGATAGAATAGACATTCAAATAATGTATCAATGCCTCGACACGATGAAATACGAATACAAAGAAGCGATTGTTTTAATTGAATTAATGGGGCTGTCGCACAGCGATGCAGCCGATATACAGGGCATCACTATCGATGCCATCAGAAAGCGACTCTACCGCGGCAAAGAAATGCTGCGAGAGCTGATGAACCCCAAGCCCCAAGAAATAATAAAGAACAATAAAGAATAAAAAAAGTATTATGAAAAATTTAGATAAAATATTCGAAAATGCTAAAAAGCAAAATATAGAGGGATTTCCTTTCGCCGACGATGATATCCGGAACTTCGCCGCTTTTAAGGAAGTGCCAAAAACAAATAATTTTTTCAAACAACTTACAGGAACTAAAATTATGGGTATCGCAGCAGCAATTATATCCTTAATAACCGGTATCTTTATGCTTACAACTAATCAGACGCCGGATATTCAAAAGGAAAGCCCAAAGCAACAGAAACAAATAACGGGAGTTGCTACAAATTCAAATAATGACAATAAAACAGCCTCCGACTCTATCACTATACCTGTCAGAAGCCGTATAATCGATATTAGCACAGGCGCTTCTCGAGCAGGGGATTGGCATTTAATTCGCCAGCCTCGAACGAGGGACTATGAATTAGATTTTTCGACTGACGGAAGCGTAAGGGTTGATGTTAATAAAATTGGCGACAATGAAGCAAAACCTGAAGAATCATCGCAGAAGAAGATTATTAAGAAGGTCTCTGTATTCCTTGGAGAAAAGGATAAAGCAAAGGAAAGCATAGACTTCGTAATCCTAAATGAAAATGAAATGAATGCGATAAATATCTTCAAGACGAATTGCGGATTCTCGATGCTATGCCTCGAAGATTATGATCTGTTTTACGAACACATCAAAAATAAAGATGAAATCTTGGCTGCTGGCTATCCCGCTTCGGGACAGATGCCCGCATTTACCAACTGCATTAATGGCTTCATATCGAAGGGTGATATGATCAAATATGATAAGTGGGATATGAGTAAATCTTTGGGGATTTTCCCAGAATACTGTGGATACTTTACCGAAGGTAATCAGCTTGACCCGAGCTGGCAATTCTCTTCTGCCTCTGGATTAGAAACAGATAAGTATCGAAGCAATCTCTTTTTCATGAACACTGGATCCAAATTAAACACTGAATTTGCGAACATCATGAGAGATTACCCTGATGCCTCATTCCGAAATCCCCAAAGGATTAAAGTATTCTATGACCCAAACCATGAAGAATACAAAGTAATTAAATACTATATCCCTGTATTAGTAAAAATAAAAGGGAATAATATGTATGAATACTTAGTCCTGCTTTATCCTGCGACATCTCATTTTAGAGCGATGCTACCGAGCCGCTATCACAATATCAAAGTATATGATGAAATCTATACCAATATGGACAAGGAATACGGTTTGGAGAAGTTTAATCAAAAAGTGGCAACAACATATTCTTCGGCTACGAATCTATGCCGCAAACCAAATACTTCCTCCTTTGATTATAGCAATAAACAAAAAGTAGAACCTCTGGCTGGATTCAAATATTTGAGTTTGGATAAGGAAACACTTGAAAAACTTGGGATTTACGTCGAGAATGAAAAAGTAGTATGTATATACGACAGAAAAAATAATATTGACAAAAGAAAGATCAATGAGCAGAGGATGAAAAACTTTGCTGAGCATAATTACGACACGACTCAAGCGACAATTTCAATCATTAACAAGCATAATATGTCTGCATATTCAACTATACTGCAGCCATATAATGAGATAATAGACCGAACTATCGATATAATAAAAAATAAACCAGAGAATTTTTACTCTCATTTGTTTTTCCATTATGATTCATTGGAGCTTCGGAAGGAATTGCCAAATTATACGGAAAGAATAGATAAGGAAAAAATGCAACGCATAATACCAGAATTAGCCGAATATATAAGCGAGAAGAAATATGATATCCCTTATAATAGCTATATCCTAAGTTTGATGGAGAGTCTTACCTTTAAGATGGATACCAATTGTCAATCTGTAGAACTTTTAAATAAGGAAGAGTTAGATAAGCATAAGTTAGCACCAGAATTGGGCTTGCTCTTCTCTATGAGACGAGAAATAAATATGAGAAGCCTATCAATTTTGGATTCTTACGCCAATGCCTTCTTTACTGGTTCTGAAAGAATCAAAGAAAGATATGACAATATTCAATTCCATTTCTCTACTGATTCTTCAGGGTATGCCTTTTATTCAAATAGGAAGAATGTGATCCCAATTGAATACTCATATTATTGGAAGAGCACTTCCGGCGATTCTATGAAAACCACATATATTTTCTGGTATTACGTAGATTATAACTTTACGGCAAAACTTCCAGAGAAATACAGAAAGCCTCTTGAAAAAGAATTAGAAATTATGGGCAAAGTAACCCGTGGAGAAATGAGATCAGACGAAATTTGCGAAGCCCTGCAAGGCGAGACATCATTTTTCGGATTGTGCGACGAAGCTACATCGCTATTCCAAGATCTGAAGATGTTCCCCAACCCTACAAATTCCAGTAATTCAGTCAGTATTGTATTTAACCTAAGCGAAAAAGCAACTGTTACTGTTTTCTTGGCAAGTAGCACCGGCAACGTAATCAAGACGATTGCAAATAATGTCTCATTAGAAATTGGGCAGCAAAGCCTTGAAGCAAATGTAGCAGGACTTACAAAGGGATTATATCAAGTTCAAATCATCACAAATGACGGCAGGAAGATCAGCAGAAAGCTAATAGTAAATTAATTCATAATTCACAATTCACAATGCATAATTAAGAAGAAATCAACCTCGTCTTTTAGGGCGGGGTTGATTTCATTTTTTTAATGAGTATCAAATTTCCATTGGAAATTTGATAACCCTCATTCGTAATTCGTAATTGAAAATTATGAATTATGCATTACTATTTAAAGCCCCGGGTTCGCCCAAGGAACAAGTTTTAGGTTTATTACTTTGCCTGTCTTTAAGTGTACCTCAATCTTTACCAAGCCGAATTTATGATTTGTATAATATACAATTTTAGAAGTCAAAGGATTATCAGATACTTGCTCCGTCTTAGTGATTTTAATTTTTAGGAATACCAATGGAAAGGTGTTATCAGTATCTATATGTGTAACAGTTCTGATAAATTCTTCTCCATCAACATCTTTAAATGTATATTTATCTCCTACTTTTGCACCGTATTTAATTATCGTGAATGGTTTAGATTCGTCGCCTCTGCTGATTACATAATCTTGAATGCCTTCCGTAGTCATTTTCCCTTTGATTTTATAATCTACAGTAATACGATTGTGGTCAGTAGAATCCAAGTTAAAGCCATATTTCTTTTTGTATGTATCGAGCAATACGATTTTCGCAGGTATCGGCATAGTGGATAATCCCAGTGCCGTATCCAAAGCCAGATAATCCTTGCTCGAGAATGTAATTTTAGCAATAACTTCCAGATTGCCATTATTGTTTTTGGTTACTCTTATGGAGTCTTTAATTGAGAATGATACATTAGGGGAAATCCCGTCAATCGTTACATCGGCACCGTATTCCGCACCTACTTTGTTTTGAGGTAGATTCCCATCGCCAGCGATTTGGTTCGGGTCAGGTTTATTAGAATCTCCGCACGCTTGGAGCGTTAGGATAACAGCACAGCTCAAAATAATATGAGCGATTTTGTTTAGTTTGAGTTTCATTTGAATGATTCCTTTCGTTTATTTAATTCTTATCGTTAAATTAGATTGATCATTGACCTTTGTATTCATTACCCTCGCTATCATATACAAGCCAATTTTTGCTATTCGCAATTTTCACATCAGCTTTAGTAGCCCAATTATTGGTGTTTGCTTTATGAACTAAGGTAAGACTGCCCACACTAGCACTCGGAGATGAATATTTTTGCAAGGATTCTACTAAACTCGTCATTTCAGCACCATTAATTGGATTGTTTGATACATTAATGACTCCACTGACATTCTTTAAATTTAGTGATTTTAATTGATTACTGCTGCAATCTAAATTACTTAATGTGGTATAAATTAAGGTAGTTATTTGATTGTTGCTGCAATTCAAACCGAGCAATTCTGTATTAGCATTTAAATCTAATGTTGACAATTGATTATAGCTACATCCCAAGGCAACTAATTTTGTGTTTTTGCTGACATTTAATGTCGTGAGCTGATTGCTATCACAACTCAACTCTGTTAACATGGTATTCCTGCTAATATCAATTGTTCTTAATTTGTTATTATGACAATCAAAATTAGCTAATCCGATATTTTTACTCACATCTAAGACACTTATTTTATTGCTGCTACAGTCAAATGTATACATATTCGAGCAATTACTAATATCTATGCTGCTCAGTTCGTTATTTTTACATACTAAATGAGTAATCACATTTTTATTACTCAAATCAAGATTAGTTATTTTTTGCATCGGGCAATTTAATTGACTTACTTTACCGTGAATAGCAAATGTTTGTGATACTAATGTAAAAATATTGACACCTATTTTAGCTTCTTCGCCTGCATCTTTTGCATTGTTGTTATTAATGTCTATCCATGTATCAGATTCACAAGTCATTGTAATACCAATTTTCTCGCCTATAGATTTTGCCGTAGTTAATGTAATTTTGTATTCTTTAGGTGTCTCCGACGGATCTTGCTTAATTACATTGCTGGGTTCTTTTTCACATGCTTGGAGCAAAATAATAATTGCGCAGCTCGATATAATATGAGCGATTTTGTTTAGTCTGAGTTTCACGATATAAGCCCTTTATAAAAAAAGATGGTTAGAAAATTTCTAAATATTATTAATCTCTATTCTTTACTTGTTGTTTCTGCTTGTGTTATTCAAATGATTCGTTAAATTCTTCCTCAGTAACTTCGATTGTGCAAGACATACCCCTCCAATTGATTATTGCAGAATGGAGGGGTATATTATCTTGTTAATTATAGCGCAAACATTACTCCCAAACCCATAAATAGATGGTCGGCATCGCCGAACATATATTTTGCTTCAAAGTTTAAGTTAATGTTTGATTTTATGGAAAAATCAAGCCCGGCTCCAAGATTTAGGTGCGTTCTGCTATCACTGCTGCTTCCATATCCAGGAATACTTACTGAATAGCGACAATGGGCAAGTCCACCCGTAGCATAAAAGTCCACATTGGTAACAGAATAAAAGTTGTAATTAGCGTTTACGAAAATATCAATCCACGTAACGTTGTTTTTCTCGAAATAATAAACCAAATGCGGAGCAATTTGCCAATTCTTATCGATTTTGTAAACTCCCTTGGCGAATATGCCAACTGTCTCAATGTCTGTGGCATAACCAATACCTCCACCGAGCAGGATATCCTTGGTCTCTGCTTTCGCAGGCGTGCTAATCAATAATGATATTGAAAATGTAGCAATTAATAGAGCTACTGCTACAGCTATGCTTAGAAAAGTAACCTTTTTCATTAATGACCTCGTCATTTATATTGTGAAACATAATAATTTTATTGCTGAATTTCGTCGAAATCAAAAACATCCGTTTCTCTTTGTTATCCGTAGCTAACTAACTTTAATGTTGCTCAATTAACGTCTTGAAAATCCTATATCCTAGTATCGGTTACAAAAATAACTTATTTTATTTATTTAACCAAATAATTTAAAAAATAATATGATAATAATTCCTTTTTAGTTTGCAATTTGATTTTTATTTTAATAGCTGGATTTTATTTCGTAAATTGCAGTCTGAAAATGTATAATTCTTTTTGATGGATTAGATTACTTTCCATCGAGAAGATGATAAAATAAAGGAATAGCAGGGATTTATCCCGCTACACTTTTTATAAAAACTATTATAACTTATGGCTGATAATAAACAAACCCAAAATACAGCCGAAAATTTAGAGAAAAATACCGCAAAAAATAAAGTCGCCCCAGCAAAAAAAACGCAGAATGCTGGGAAAAATCAAATTCAGAAGAATGAGAAAAAAGTTGACAACAAAGTAGCAAAATCAAATGCTACAGCAGAAGCAAAAGAGAAGAATGTAAATACTGGTAAATCCACAAGCGCGAAGGCTACTGGAAATAATACCAATAAGGATAATGCTGCCAATGCTACAAAATCGGTAAAAAATGAAATTTCGGTTAATCAAAAAAATAAAATAGCTAACTCTACAGCTAATAAAAAAGATACAAAGAGCTCAAATCCAAAAAATACAAATCCCCAGCCCAAAGCCGAGGTTGAAAGCAAATCTATTGCTAAAATTGTAAAAAAAGCTGATACGCAAGCACCTGCTCCTGCCAAAAATGAAGGGAAAATAATTCCACAGAATAAACAGGCAAATCAAAAGCAAAATAACGCGCCCAAACAGCAAGCACCTAAGCAGGCGGATAATGCTAAAAAGCAAGAGAGCAATCCTCCCAAACAGCAAGCACCAAAGCAGGCGGATAATGCCAAAAAGCAGGAAAATAATCCTCCAAAACAGCAAGCACAGAAGCAGGCGGATAATGCCAAGAAACAGGAAAATAATCCTCCTAAGCAACAAGCACCAAAGCAAGCTGATAATGCCAAAAAGCAGGAAAATAATCCTCCAAAGCAACAGGCGCAGAAGCAACAAGCACCAAAACAACAAACTCAGAAACAAGCTGACAATGCTAAACAGCAAGCTCCAGTTGAAAAGAAAGTTGAAGCTATCGATTCTGTTCCAGCGAATAAGCCAGAGGAAGCTAATGGCAATAAGCAAAACCAGAAGAAGAGCCAAAAGCAAAATAATAAGCAAACTAACAGCAAGCAAACTCCCAATAAGCAAAACAATAGCAAGACCAATAATAAACGCTTTGTTGAGAAGAGAAAGACAATGCTTTTCACATTCCAAGTGATGGCACCCAAAAGCGTTAATCAAGTATTCCTGAATAAAGTTAAGCAGGTGTATGGATATGATAGCGAGGTCCCTCAAGTAATCGAAGATGGAGAACAGCAAAATAATTTCAGTAGAGTTCGCAATTATTATGCTCGATATAATTATATCGATATGCGTCGCTCTTCCCTCTTGTATCAGAAACGGATTATCCCGAATCCATCATTTAAATTCGGATCTTTGCTTCCCAAAATTGCAATAAACAGATACAAAGAACCCAAGATAGATATCGAAGGCAATGATACAGCCGGAACTGTTGATTTAAGCGATATCACACTAAAAAATGATGTCTTTGGTGTTAAATTAATTTCCAAAAACATTTCTCATAGCAAGCCAGCCCCCAAGGGGAAAGCTCCCAAGGTTGCTACTCCAACAGAAGCCCCAATCAAGGAAGAGCCAGCAGAGAAACCAAAGCCAAAGAAAAAGAATAAATACGAGGAGGAGGCAAATGCACTCAAAAATGAAGTCTTTGTCCTTCCGCCAGAAGATTATATAAAATATACCTTCCCCGAATTAGAGGCAGAGCGCGACAAAGCAAGAGAAAAATCCAAGAGAGAAAAAGCGCGATTTACAAGTATCAATCCAGAGAAGAAACTCTATTTCTCTGAGAATATGAACCCCGAGATAAAGGCGATGCTTGATAGGGTAATGCAGGAGATGGATGATCAATTTTCTGCTGATGAAGGTTGCAAAATCATGCTCGCCGTAAGCGGAGGCGTGGATTCCATTGCTTTGCTTGATATTTTCGCGCAAATTGCAGAAATCAAAAAATATAATATATACGTTGCGCATTTTAATCATAATTTACGCGGTGCTTCAAGCGATAGAGACGAAGCAGCCGTGAAGAGAATATGCGACGAATATGGAATTAAGTGCTACGTAAGTAGTGAAAATATTTATAAATACGCAAGCGAAAACGGAGTATCTATTGAGCAAGCAGCTCGAATTAATAGATATAAAATGTTCGAAAGATTAGCCGGAAATTTGAAGCTCGATTACGTAGCTACTGCACATACTTCCGATGATTCTGTAGAGACATTTTTCCTTAATTTAATGCGTGGAACTGGATTGACTGGATTGTCTGGTATTCCAAAGCAAAGGATACTGATCAAAACCACGTATCTAATTCGTCCGCTCTTGAATTTAAGCAAAGCAGAGTTGATTAACTATGCGCGCTTGCGCCAACTCACTTGGCACGAGGACGAGAGCAATTCATTAGCAAATTATACACGCAACAAAATTCGTTTGGAATTGCTCCCATTAATAAAGAAGGAGTTCTCCCCAGCGATATTTGAATTAATAAACCGCACTTCGAGACTGATTAATGGTGCCGATGCTTTTATTGGCGAATATGTCAATAATGCTGCGGAATCTCTTATCAAAGACCGTCGCAAAGATAGATTCCATATATCTATCCCTCAGCTTCAAACCTATTCCGAATACATTCAGAGCGAGCTAATCCAAGCATTGCTTGCCCTCGTGTTCAAAACTCTACCCTTTGGTCTAAAAGTAATAGACAGGATATTGGCATTGATTGATTCGCCGATAGGCTCGATTTATAACATCAATAAGCAGATTTACGTCCTGAAGGATAGAAGCCGATTGATATTTGCTTTAAGAAATGGCACAGATACTGTAAATCAATTTATAAAAAAACTTAGCGAAACGGAACTCCCAGCCGGAAAATTGCGAATCAGCTTGATGCCGAAAGGAAAAGTAGAATATACGCGCGACCCCAACGTGGAATATATTGATGGCGATTTGCTCCCAGCAATTCTAAATGTTAGGAATTGGGAACAGGGCGATTCATTCAAACCACTTGGTATGGAGGGAACGATGAAAATTAGCGACTTCCTGACCAATCAAAAAGTATCACTTATCGAAAAGCAAAGTATTTTAGTAATATCTACCAAAACAGAAATCGTGTGGGTGGTAGGGAAGCGAATGAGCAATGATTTTAAAATCAGTTCTCTCACGAAAAATATTTACAAATTAGAATTTATTCCAAATAAGAAATAATAATTAAAATGGGAATATTTGAAGCAATAGTTTTAGGAATTATTCAGGGATTATCCGAATTCCTGCCAATTAGCTCAACTGCGCATTTGACGCTCGCAGGGCACCTGTTCGGCGTGCTTGATGCTACTAATCCCGAACGATGGACGGCATTCATCGCAACAATTCAAATGGGCACCCTTATCGCTGTGCTGCTATATTATGCGCGGGATATTATTGATATTCCGACTGCTTTTCTGAAAGAAAATTTTCGCGGCAAGAGGCAAGCCTTAGCTCAGCAATCAGAAAATTCCCGAATGGGCTGGTTTATTATCCTCGGTAGCGTGCCAATAGTAATAGTTGCTCTGCTAATGAAAAAGGTAATAGAAGGCGAATTTACCAAAGATCCCCTCGTGATAGCACTTAGTTTAATTATACTGGCAATAATATTATTCTTCGCAGAGAAATACGGGAAGTTCAGCAAAGATTCTTCGAAAATAACAATAAAAGATGCAATTCTAATCGGAGCAGCACAATGCTTGGCACTCGTTCCGGGAGCTTCTCGCTCCGGCACAACGATGACTGCAGGGCTATTCTTAGGCTTAAAGCGAGATACAGCTGCTAAATTTTCATTTCTTCTTAGTATCCCAGCTGTATTTGGTAGCGGAATGCTGGAATTTGTCCAGAGCTTAAAATACTTGCAATACTCTGATTTAGTGGCAGTTAGCGTTGCTACTATCGCCGCTGCAATTAGTGGCTATGCAGCAATTGCCTTCCTAATGCGATTCTTAAAGAAGAACACGACTTACCCATTTGTAATTTATAGAATCGTGCTCGGAGCAATAATAATATTTACTCTGATGAGCTAATATCAATATATTTGTTTTCTAAAAATTAATTATCGAATAATTTCTGTTCAGTATCATTATCTTCATCTAACGGAAGCAACTTGCCGGTAATTTCTTTGTTTGTCTTTAAACCTAATTCTTTTAACATCTGCGCTTGACGGACGAGGTTACCATTACCGCTATTTAGCTGCTTGGAGGCGGCATCGTAATTCTTTTGAATGCTCTCAATGCTTTTGCCTATGGATTCAAAAGTGGTGGTAAAGCCGACGAATTTGTCATAAAGTGCTTCGCCTCGCTTTACTATATCTTTGGCGTTTTTGCTTTGCAATTCGCGCTTCCAGAGCTGTTCCACCAATTTGAGGGATACGATTAAATTGCTTGGACTAATTAGGACGATACGCTTGTCGTAAGCCTTGCTCCACAAATCAGAATCATTATTGATGGCGAGTAAATACGCTGGCTCAATTGGGATGAACATCATCACGAAATCAAGTGCTTCCTCATTGTCGTCATATTTCTTATTGCTCAATTCATTTACGTGAGCATAAATTGAATTGATATGAGCTTTTAATTGAATCGCTTGCTCTTCTGGATCGTCGGAAGAGGAATATCTTTCGTAAGCCGTTAGGGAGACCTTTGAATCAATGATGATTATGCGTTGATTCGGGTCATTGTCTTGTTTCGGAAGGATAATTTTTACGTCCGGACGCTTGATTTTACCATCTTCATCTCTATCGCTTGATTGAGTTAGGTATTCTCTGCCTTTGGTTAATCCCGAATGGTCGAGAATGCTTTCGAGGATCATCTCTCCCCAATTTCCTTGAGTTTTGGAGCTACCCTTTAATGCGCTGGCTAAGTTGTTCGCCTCGGCGCTTACTTTGTTCGTTTGCTCCATTAATTCTTTTACTCTTTCTCCGAGGGAAAATCGCTCTCTTGCTTCGTTATTATATGTATCTTCCACTTTTTGTTTGAAGTTAGAGATGTTTTCGCCTAATGGTTTCAGAATTGCTTCAATATTCGCTTTATTGACTTCTGTAAACTTCCCGGATTTCTCTTCGAGGATTTTATTGGCAATTTGCTCGAATTGGAGCTGCGAAGTCCTTTGGATTTGCAGAATTTCCTCTTTTTGGGTGCTTAGTTTTTCTTCGAGAGATTGATTGTTAGCGATTAGAGTGCTATTTTTCTTGTTTAGCTCATTGTTTAGATGAGTTGTTTCATTAATATTTGTCTCGAGCTTAGCAATTTTCTCTTTTGCTTCGGCTAAGCTATCAGCTAAGGAATTGTTATTCGCATTTACTTCCGAAAGGCTTTGCAATAACTTATTGACATCGTTTTGTAAGGCGACGGATTGCTGATTTTGGCGCAAGAGTTCATCGCTTAGTTCGGAAATCTTTGCTTCATTATTTGCAATGCTTGTCTGCAATGAAGAATTTTGCGATGATAATTCTCGCACCAAGTGCTGGCTTTCTGAATAATTATTATTAAGCTCGGAATTTGATTGCGATAAGATAGAAAGCTTTTCATCGCGAATCCTCAACTGAGTGTTTGCCTCGTTGAATTTATTATTTAGGTCGTCAAAAATTGTTCTTGATACGTTCTTTGACTTGTGCAGAAGGCTAACTATTATATAAGCAATAGCAATACCGACAAGCAAACCAATAATCATTGAAATAGAGTCCATTGTAAATCTTTGAATTTAGTCAATAATATTATAAATAATATCGCAAAAATATTGAAAATTTACGTAAAAAGCAAGGTAAATCGGAAGAATTACAAAATAAACAAAATGGCAGCTTATTTTGATGTAAGCTGCCATTATTTAAATATCTAAATATTATTAATCCAAGAAATGTACGAACATTCCATCGCGGAGTTTTGGCTCGAACCAAGTAGATTTTGGTGGCATAATTTTGCCAGCATCTGCTATTGCCATTAATTCCTCGATTGAAGTAGCATACATTGAGATAGCTAATTTCATCTCGCCTGAATTTACTCTCTTCTCTAATTCACCAAGACCGCGAATACCGCCAACGAAATCTATTCTGTTGCTTGTGCGTGGGTCTTCGATGCCGAGAATTGGATCCAATACGTGTTTTTGTAAAATTGCTACGTCGAGGCTATCCACAGGATCTGCTACGTTCATAATTTCTGGTTTTGCAGTTAATTTATACCATACTCGGTCCATATACAAGCCTAATTCGCCTTTTGCTTTAGGTTTATATTGTTCTTTGCCGACTTCCTGCACGTCGTAGATTTTCTTAACTTTATCAAAGAATTGAGCTTCGCTATTACCATTTAGATCTTTTACTAATCTATTGTAATCCATAATATATAAATGGCTTGCTGGGAATAGCACTGCGAGGAAGAAGTTGTATTCTTCGTCGCCACGGTGATTTGGATTAGCTTCGCGACGTTCTTTACCGACTCTTGCTGCAGAAGCAGAACGGTGGTGCCCATCTGCAATATAGAAATAATCTACTTTAGCTAATCTATCTTCGATTTTCTTAGCCATTTCCTTATCTCTTATCACCCAAGATTGGTGGCGAATACCATCAGCAGCTACTAAATCATTGTCTGGAGTAGCTTTTACAGCTTCTTCAACTATCTTGTTGATCTCATCAATATCGCGATAAGTTAGGAAGATAGGACCAGAATGAGAATTAGTAACGCGCACGTGGTTGCAACGGTCTTCTTCTTTATCGGCGCGAGTTTTCTCGTGCTTTTTAATTGTGTCGTTCCAATATTCCTCTACCGAGGCACAGCCCACGAGACCATATTGAGTTCTGCCGTCCATAGTTTGAGCATAAACGTATAGGTATGCTTCTGGATCTTCTACGATGACGCCGCGCTCTATCAGTTTATGTAAATTCTCTTTAGCTTTAGCATATACTTCAGCTGAATGAATATCGATAGATGGGTCGAGGTCTATCTCTGGCTTGCCTACGTGTAGGAAAGAGTTCGGATGCCCCTGAGCTTCTTTGCGAGCTTCCTCAGAGTTTAGGACGTCGTATGGTTTAGATGCTACTTCTTGAGCAAATTCTGGTTTGGGTCTGTATGCCTTGAATGGGCGAAATACTGCCATAATTTTTAATTCCTTTACTATTTTTTATATATTAAGTGTTAATGAAATTCGAGTAAATTTTATAAAAACAAAAAGTTTACAAAAATAAGGAAAAAATCTAATATTTATGCAAAGAATTTTCAATATCTCCTTCAATGAGGGGAATGGAAGAAATCAACCCACCGCTAAAGCAGTGGGTTGATTTATTTTTCTACATCGAATAGGATCTATTAATAATCCATTCCGCCCATACCTGGCATTCCGCCTGGCATTGCTGGCATAGCAGATTCTTTCGCTGGTTTATCTACGATTGTTACTTCAGTAGTTAATAATAATCCAGAAACAGAAGCTGCATTTTCGAGAGCTACGCGGCTGACCTTAGTTGGGTCAATTACGCCTGCTTCGAATAGGTCTTCGTAAGTCTCAGTATAAGCATTGAATCCATAAGCGCCAGTGTTTTCTTTGATTTTATTTACTATTACAGATGCTTCAAGCCCTGCATTAGTAACTATTTGGCGGATAGGTTCTTCGATTGCTTTGCGAATGATTTGAATACCAGTTTTTTGGTCATCATTCTCTGTTACGATATTATCTAATTCTTTTAATGCGCGTAGGTAAGCAACGCCGCCACCTGGGACGATACCTTCTTCTACGGCAGCGCGAGTAGCGTGAAGAGCATCTTCTACTCTCATTTTCTTTTCTTTCATCTCTACTTCAGTAGAAGCACCGATTTTTAGAACAGCTACACCACCGCTTAATTTAGCGAGGCGTTCTTGTAATTTTTCTCTATCATAATCAGAAGTAGTTTTTTCTACTTGAGTTTTGATTTCGTTAATTCTCTTCTTAATATCTTCAGATGAGCCTGCGCCCTCTACGATAGTAGTATTGTCTTTGTCGATAGTAACTGTTTTTGCAGTTCCGAGGTATCCAACTGAAGCGTTATCAAGTTTGAAACCTTTTTCTTCGCTTATTACAGTAGCGTTAGTAAGGACAGCGATATCTTCGAGCATAGCTTTGCGTCTGTCTCCGAATCCTGGAGCTTTTACAGCAGCAACGCGAAGAGTGCCACGGAGCTTATTAACCACCAAAGTAGCAAGAGCTTCGCCCTCTAAGTCTTCAGAAATAATTAATAATGAACGACCGCTTTGAGATACTTTTTCTAATATCGGCAATAGATCTTTGATTGCAGATATTTTTTTGTCGTGAACTAAGATGTATGGATTTTCGAGGATAGCAGACATAGATTCTGTATCTGTAACGAAATATGGAGAGAGGTATCCTCTGTCGAATTGCATACC
>CAZGXC010000007.1:0-19031 GCA_964529535.1 uncultured Hyphomicrobiales bacterium
CCCCCGTCAGGCTGTCGCCTGCCACCCCTCAACGAGGGGAATTGGAAAAACCTCTTCTCAACCTACTGCTTCCACTGTGGGTGTTCTGTATTAAGAACATAAATCAATCCCCCACTTGCCAAAAAACGAGTGGGGGATATCAAGAAAGGAAAACTATGAAAACGATTTATTGCTTGATGAATTTAATATATTCTGCTCCGCCCTCGGAAGAGATGAGCTTTAAAATATATGAACCAGAAGCTATATTTTGAATATTGATAAAAGAAGTGTTGCCGTTGGATTGAACAGCCGGAGATGCTAATAGCTTGTAATTAATATCATAAATCTCTGCTTTGCTGATGTCTGTTTTTTCGATATTTAAAATCTCGCTTGCTGGATTTGGATAGAAACTTATAGTATTCATTGGCAATAGATCATTGCCTTCTACGCTACCGGAAATAAGTGTATATGACATAATATTTCCCATATTACCGCATAAATAAATAATAGTATTGTGGTCGTAAGCCTTGATGCAAGCTGCGTTTATACTTGTAGAGGTGTAACTATTTGCCTTCTGCCAAGTATTGCCGCCATTATGGGTCACATAAACTTCTCCGCCTTCGGTAGTTATGCTGCCTTTTGAACCAAATACATCAAATTCAATGCTTGTAATATCTTTTGTGGTTTGTAGGTCTATTATTTTAATTTCGTTTGTTGCCATATTAAATTGGGCTAGGATACCCTTATCACCACCAACATAAATCAAGTTACCAATATTTGCAAAGGCTACTGCATTGAAATCAACAGTAGTTATGTCGATAGGAGCATTGATTTGCTCTGAAATAGACATCCAAGTTTCGCCTTTGTTGCTCGATACAATTATATGACCTTTGTCGCCAACTGCCACAGCAATATCGCCATGGAAATCAACAGCATTAATATCTTTATTAATATTTGCTGATGTAGCAACCCAATTCTTTCCGCTATTATGAGTTGTGTATATCAAGTTTTTGTCGCCAACGAATATTCCCATATATGCTTCAGAATTTAGATCTTTCTTAAACTTCATGTTTTTTATGGAGCGTTTATTATCTATTCCAATGTTTGCCCAAGTTTCTCCACCGTTTAAAGTTTTGTATACTTGTCCATCATCTGTTCCGAGGAATGCAACCTGCTCCGAAATAGCTGCTACTGTATTGATCTTTAAAGAAGATCCTTTATCCGCTAATTTTGTTTTATAGAGCGTATTATCATTGTACTTTCTGTAGAGAATCGTATTGTTATTTCCAACTGCAATGAAATTATCAATTCCAGCAGTGCTATTAGAGGAAGTAATGCTATTGATATTCGTGGAAGTAACTGATTTTGAAAGAATATTTATTTTTGAATTTGCCTTTTCAATTACTAATAATGTGCCATAAGCACCAGCGATGTAGACATCGCCTGCTGCATTGCTTTTGACGGCATAGAGGTTGGTGGATACATCTGGATTGTCCACATTTGTCCAAGTGGTGCCAGCATCTTTTGTCATGAAGATTGTTCCCATATCTCCAACTATATACCCATTGTTCGCATCGAGGAAATAAATAGCATTTAGATGCTCAGTGATTCCTAAGTTTTTAGTAGCCCATGTTTTGCTACTTGAATTGTAAATAAGTATATTGCCGTATTCGCATACTGCGAAACCGTGATTTTCATCAGCAAATGCTATATCATGTATCTTTTTATCGGCTATTACGGTTTGTTTTGTCCAAGAAGATCCATCTGTAACGCAGATTGTCCCCTTATCGGTTCCGAAGTAACCCATACCATTTATGAAAAAAGCAGCAGTAAGATCTTCATCAAGACCAGTTATTTTAGCTTTCTGCCAAGTTTGTTCTACTCCCTTGGAATAGTTGCCTTTTTCTCCCACCATCCAATATTGATTTTTGACTTTGTCGAATGCTACTTTATTATATTCAACATTCGGGACGCCAATTTTCTTTGGATCGTTCATAGCAGGAAAAAAAACATTACCATCTTCATCAAAAATACAAGCATTGCTATTGTTAGACCCAAAAAATATTCCGATAATATCGTGGGCAGTATTTATTGTGCCAGGGTAAGAAAATCCCAAATATTTATTCATAGATACAAAGCCATTATCCCCACCGACCATAACCATGTCGCCATCACAATCAATAGTGTGCAAGGAGTTCGATGAAATGGTAGGGTTTATCCACCTGTATTCCATAAAGGGATTTGATGTTTGAGCAAACAAGCTCAAACTTTGCATTATTAACAATGCTACTAATGGGTAAATAATTTGTTTTTTCATATTTTCTCTATAAATTTTGTAAAAATACAGTTAAGTTGCAAATATATAAAAAAAACATTTAATAATTGCAAGATAATAGAAAAAATATTTGGAAATGAATAATACGATTCACTTTCAGTAATTATTTCCTGAAATCTTTTATTTGCTTTTCTCTGGCTTGATGATCTGGCATAACTTCTGCCAATAAAGCATAAAAATTACTACTATGATCCATAAATTTGATATGGCATAACTCGTGCATAATGACGTATTCTATGCACTCGATTGGATATTTGATAAGCTCGGAATTAATCATTACTGTGTTGGTGCGAGAGGAATAAGAACCCCAACGGGACTTAGTAATCCGAATCTTTAAATTCGGGTATTTATCTATTTGATGGGCAATAATTGGGAAAATCCGCCGAAGCACTGAGTTATAGACATAAAATGCTGTGAATCTCCTCCATGCGGAAACCGTCGCCGAGATGTTTAATTTCTCTAATGGCATGGCTACGTTCATTTCTAAAGCTGCGTCGCTGATGCGAATATTGGTCTTTTCCGTGCTTTTTATTTGGATTGGATATTTTTTGCCAAGGTGATAAATCCATTTAATATCTTCGTCTATGCTGGATTCCTTCTTTTTCTGTATCTTCTCAATCTTCTTGTTTATCCAATTAATATTTGATGCTACGAAGGTATCAATATCATCTATTTTGGTCGATTTTGGAGCGGTTACGTTTAGCTGGCAGTCCTCGTCAATGCGCAGATAGAGGCGTTTATTGTTTTTGTATGCGTAATAATACTCGATTATCTGCTCATTGTATTCAATGATTCGTTTTTTCATGAACAAATGTTTTCGTGATTTTAATTAAATAATAGCTATTATCGGATCTTTCCCCACAGCTGAAGCAGTAGCTTGGAAAAATCAAGCTCGTCCTTCGGGGTGGGAGGGTGAGCGATTGCGACAAGAAGTATTTACATTAATATTTTCAGTAATTGCTCGGTGTTCAACTCCGTGGCATATCCATCTTTATCCCAATATTTCGCGCAACTTGCATGATCTAAAGGCATTACTTGGCATGGGATATTTAAGCGACGCATCTCCAAAGCAGTGGCATATAAACCAAGAGAGCAAACGATAGCTAAGATAGCGGTGTCCTCGCTGTTGGCAAATTCCAGAAAAATTTTGGAGAAGAATCTATGCGGCACAGTGCGCACCTCGATATTTTCATTTCCCAAATCATTAATTATCTTGTTGATTTTACCAGAATTGCATTTTGAATCACGGCATTTTTGGTGGAATTTATCATTTTCATCAGGGCTAATTTCCGGGCTTAAGCACGATGGCAATAGCACAATCTTCTTTTTCCGAGATTTAAATGCCTCTTTCTGTGTCTTATTAATAAGATGATTAGCAATCATATTAAAATGATATTCTTCTTCGCTACGGATTTGCATAATAATATCGTCGGAATAATCCTCTTTGCTAAAACTTGATTCCAAGAAGTCCAGCAAGCCATTCGTGAAATTATGCAAAACAGGGAAAGCATTATCGCTAAAATCAAAAGCATAGTTAATAATATTATTAAGGGTCGAAGAGAGTTTTTGCTCTTCCAAAGAAGAAAAATATCCCTCCCATTTCATCATTCTCATCACTTCTTCGCTGAAGCAACTTGCCGAAATCAGCCAATCCAACAATAATTTATAGTTGTCAATATCCGCTACCGGTGGCTCATCTGAATGCTCCAAAAGATATTCATTGATGATTTGGCTTCGTAGCTTGCCGACTGCAGCCTCTGTATGCGGGTCTTCGGGCTTTAATTGTGCGAGGGCATGAGAAAATTTATTAACGATAAACTTTGCAGCCATAGCATTGCTTATATAAACATTCCAGAGCACTCCAATAGCCAGCAAATCTACTAAATACTCACTTCTGTGGCGTTTATTTTCGATGGAGTTAGCAGCGATATACTGTTCGTAACCATTAATTATCCCAGCGAAGTTTTTCTCCGCATCAAGGATTAACCTGTCGGATAAATCTGCTACTACTTTATAGTATTTATTGCTATTTGGCTTCTCATTATTTGCTTCAAAGGAGGCTAAATTATATGGTGTTGTCGACATTATTGACCCAATTAAATTTCTTTTGATTTGAAAAATAAACATTGATTCAGAAAATTGGAAATCATCTTTCAACATTTATAGTGATAATAACGAATAATTAATAATAGCATTGCATAATTAATTTATTATTCTCATAAACCTAGGGAGGGACGGCTTCCAGCCGTCCGTATCATTGTTATCTATGGACGGCAAGATGCCGTCCCTCCGTGAAGAGAAGGTGCTTGATTTTTTTATATTCCCCTCAATGAGGGGAATGGAAGAAATCAAAATCTCCATTATCAATACAAATCACAATTTATCGTCTACCTCTCTACAAATTTAGAAATTAAGATAGATTGACAATAAATGTTTAATAATTCTGGTTCTGGGCGTGCCTCCATCATCTCCCCAGCTATAAAAGTAATTATGATAATTAATGCTGTGTTTTTCATATTCAGCTTTTTATTATCAGATTATTCAATCGGTAGCTTTTATCCAGCTGCCTTTATGTATAAATACTTTGCGCTTTTCCCATTGGGCGATGGCAATCCCTATTCCACGTTTTTCCCGTGGCAATTAATCACGTATCAATTTATGCATGCGAGCTTTTCGCACTTGTTTTTTAATCTTTTCTCCCTGTGGATGTTCGGCTCCGAAGTGGAATATCACATGGGTTCAAAGAAGTTCCTTGTGTTCTTCTTGCTTTCTGGAATTGGTGCAGGCTTGATTCAATTAGCTACGACTTCAATTGCTGGCACTTTCGGGGCAACAGTTGGTGCTTCCGGTGCTGTTTATGGCGTTCTCGTGGCTTTTGCTGTTCTGAATCCCGACCGTCGCGTGATGATAATTCCTATACCTATTCCAATTAAATCCAAAGTAATGGTTAGCTTAATGATAGCATTCGATTTAATTCTTGGGCTAACTGATAGCGGGAACGTAGCGCATTTCGCCCACCTCGGCGGTGCTTTGACAGGTTTCTTGATAGCTCGTTTTGGTGATATGGTGAAAATATACCGCAATCTCTCACGTGATAATAGATATAATGCTTACGAGGATAAAATCTATTCTTCAAATACAACTACTACTAAATATTGGCAAAAGGAAAGAGAGGATAGGAACGAGAATGTCTATCCTGCGCAGGGGCATAATAGCTCCACAAGCTCAACGATAAACAATGGTAAAATGGTGGTAGATGGGGAAGATATTACCCAGAAAACTATTGACGAAATTCTGGATAAAATCAGCGCCAATGGATATGCAGGACTAAGCGAACGCGAGAAAAAAATATTAGTAGAACTGAGCAAAAATTTGCGATGATAAGGAAACTAACAAAAAAAGTAATGGTGGGGAATGTCCCCATCGGTGGCGATGCGCCGATTAGCGTCCAGACGATGACAAAAACAAAAACTGCAAACGTGGAGGCGACGGTTAATCAAGTCAAACTCTGCAAGAACGCAGGCGCGGATATTGTCCGCATTACCGTGAATGACGAAGCCGCAGCCGACGCAATGTCCGAGATATGCAGCGAATGCACCAAGTTTATTCCAATCGTGGCAGATATTCATTTTAATCATATCTTTGCCCTGAAAGCAATTGAGGCAGGAGTGAGCAAAGTGCGCATCAACCCGGGGAATATCGGCTCGAATGATAGAATCCAGGCAGTCCTTGATGCAGCAAAATCAAATAATATTCCAATTAGAATTGGCGTCAATAGCGGTTCGCTTGAAAAAGATATTCTTGAAAAATATAAATATCCCGTAGCCGAAGCCCTTTATGATAGCGCGATGCGGCATATTGAAATAAGTAACAGCATGGGCTTTGATGATTTGGTGATTTCTGTTAAATCGACTAACGTTCCTTTGATGATAGACGCATACCGCTTGCTTTCAGAGAAAACAGATTATCCACTTCATTTGGGGGTAACGGAAGCAGGCACTTACCGAATGGGAACACTGAAATCAGCTATTGGAATCGGCACTTTGCTAAGCGAAGGCATTGGCGATACAATTAGAGTATCATTAACAGATGAACCCGAGAAAGAAGTAACTTTCGGCGAGGATATTCTGAAGGTCTTGGGCTTGCGCGAAAGCAAAATAGAGATTATTTCCTGTCCCACTTGCGGTAGGTTAGAGGTAAATCTCTTTGAAATAGCAAACGCCGTGGAAGCCGCTACCAAGAACATAGATAAAAGCATGAAGGTCGCCATTATGGGTTGCGTAGTAAATGGTCCGGGCGAGGCAAAAGAAGCCGATTTAGGCGTGGCTTGCGGCAAAGGCGCAGGGATAATCTTCCGCAAAGGCGAATTATTAGCGAAAGTCCCCGAGAACGAGATAATTAGCCGATTAATAAGCGAAATAGAAAATTATTAATTCAATAAGACATTTAATCAATAAGAAAATAAATAAAGTAAAATTATGAACCAGATGATAGGCAATTCAATTAAATTCAGTTCCAAGAATACGATTTTGATCCCCATATTCTTTATTTTGAATATGATGGAGATCCTGCTATTCGCAAAGAAGTTTACTCCGCTTTACGAATCCACAGACTTCACCTACACCACATTTTCCATAGCAGCTGTATTGCTGACTGTTTTCGTCATCACATTGTATCGTTTATCGGAAAAAATAAAGCTCGGAGAATATTCCCTGCAATTCAATCTCGGCTTGCTGCATTTTATGTTAGTTCTAGCATTGCTTTGCTATATTGGCGGAGCTATTTACCTTCGTCGCTACATTCCCGGGATGGGGACGGGTATATTACTCAACATTCCACTTGCGGCTTATGTCTTCCGTGCGGTGAAGAAATTAAACTTACTCAACAATAGAACAATCAACATAAGTTTATTTATTGCATTAGGTTTGATAGTTTTGACTGCGCTTTCGTTGTTCATCGCCATCTTGGTAGATCCGTTGATTTATCCAATCGTGATAGAATAAAAATTAATTGAAAATTAATTGAAATATATTTTTTTATTTGAAATATTAGTCGTAACTTGCAGACGTAAATAGTGCATTCAATAGAATAGTTTAGATAAACATTAAACAATAGCGGTTCCTTTTGCTCTTTCCCCGCCCATTTTCGGGTAAATTTCAACGGACTTGATTATAATTTAGATTTTTATTTTGGTGCTTCAGCAGCATCTCTCTGCTGTTGCATTGTTTTTTTTATTTTTTTTCGGAGAGAATATGAACATATTTGTAGGTAACATCGCTTACAGCACATCAGAAGACCAAATTCGCGATTTATTCGAAGAGTTTGGCGAAGTATCAGCGGTCAAAATGATTAGTGATCGCGACACAGGCCGCTTCCGTGGCTTTGGTTTCGTTGAAATGGAAGACGAAGCTGGCAGAAATGCCATCAATACTCTTAATGACCGCGAAGTCAACGGCAGAAATTTACAAGTAAATGAAGCTCAAGCACGCGAAGATCGTCCACAGCGCGACAGAAGAAATTTTAGAAGATAAAATATATTTTTTGAATTTTTTAGATGGACAAAATAGGCTGACTTTAATCAAAGTCAGCCTATTTTCTTATACTTTTATCTGTAAATAATGCTTAGACAATTTTCTTTATTTTGAAAATAAACAAAAAAGAGAGGAAGATACTTATATCTTTCTCTCTCTATTTTTAGTGTGATGTCCAAAAATGTAATTTAGCCAAAACCTGCTACACATTATTTTTTGTTATGCACTTTGCAATTTGGATTTTTGCAATCTTTGTCTTCACATTTTTCGTTGTTCTTTGATTTTGCTTCTTTTACATTCTTTGCATCTTTAGAGTCTTTTCCGTCTTTAGACTCTTTAGTTTTTTCTTCTTCTCTTTCAACTTTAGCAGTAGCAGCGCGCTTGCCTTTCTTTTCCATTGTTTGAGTTTGAGCGAAAGCAGTACCGGTAGTTAAACCAGCAACGATTAGTAACACTGCCAATGATCTTAGTTTCATGTTACACCTTTTGATAATGATTTTAATATATTGTTTATTTGAAGTAATTTCGCCGAGGAAGATATTAATTATTTTGATATCATTGATAATCGCTACCTTTTCTCTCTTAGAAATCCGCTTACAAACGCAAAAATAAGCAAATTTATTTAATTTCTAACTATTTTTTTATTTTTTTTAAATTTTTTTTCTTTATTTGTAAAAAAAGAGAGTATTTGAATAATACTCTCTCTCAAATTTCCTACGAAATCAACTGAAATTATTTCTTTTCAGTTTTTTTCTTGTCGCAGCAACCTTTTTTGTCTTTGCATTCTTTTATGTCGCAAGCTTCTTTTTTGTCAGCTTTTTTCTCTGCTTGTTTCTCTACTTTTGCAGTTGCTGGTTTTTTACCTGCTTTTTCAATTTTCGCTGGAGCTTGAGCGAACATAGTGCCAGTTGTTAATGCAGCTGCGATTACTAATGCTGCTAATGATTGTAATTTCATATTACACCTTAATTTAAAAATTATAAAAAAATGAGTTAATTTATTAAAAACTATATTATCTGTTTAATAGTTATAATATATACAATAATAACGTTTCGTTCGATCTATTGTTACATTATCACGCTTAAATTTCAAATTACGTTCTAAATACGAATACAAAATTACAAAGTTTCAAATAAATTAAATTATTTTTTTAAAAATATTTGTCACTTTTTTTACAGAAAAATGTATTATATTATAGTGCGGTTTTTATGCAACAAAATATAATTTTTTTGGAAAATTTCAAGAAATATAGTGATGTAGAATTAATGGAGATGTTCTCCAAGCCAAAACCCATCTGCGATAGGGCTTTTCAGGTTATATATACCCGATATTCAGCTCGACTCAATTCATTTTGTTTATTCAAAGTGCATAATCAGATGGAGGCAGAAGAGATCTTCCAGCAGACTTGGATCCGCTTCTTCAATTCAGTAGCCGGAGGCAAGCAATTAGAATGCGTCTTGCCATTCTTGCTAAGCATTGCTAAGAATTTAGTGATTGATTATTTCCGCGCTACAAAAACCAGGACGACTCACATCGTAGATATGACGGAGCCAGAAATGCTCGAAGAAATTGCCGAGAAAACGAGTATCAATCCCGTGGAATGTAATGAACTCGGAGAGCTAATTCAAGCGGCTGTAAATTGCTTAGATGATAAATATAAAGAAGCCTTTATATTGAAAAGATATGATGATCTATCCCTCGAAGAAATATCTAAATTTATGAACATCTCCCTAAGCACTGCGAAACAAAGGGTAAGCAGAGCTACCAAAATGGTAAGGGATATCTTAGCACCGCATATCAAAGATTATATTAATATTGAAAATAATGAAATAGGAAATAAATAAAATGGATTACAATGAATTATTACCGGATTTTATTGATGGGCTTCTCTCGCCAGAAGAGGAAAGGGCTATGCACTATCAATTATCGGTGGATAAAGCACTATTTGCCGAATATAAAAATCTAAAAGCTATATTCGGTTCAATCGATGAGAGCAAGGAAGATTATGCTCCATCTGTTGAACTGACGCAAAAAGTCTTTGCTTCTCTGGGTATGGAAGTTAATGAACAGCCAATCACTCAAGATAAGAAAATTATCCCAATTAATTTCCGCATATTCAGGTATGTTGCTACGGCGGCAGCAGTGCTACTGCTATTCGCTATAAATCAATTCAATGACGGTGATTTGTATTTGCAAAATAAATTTGCGCATCAGAGAAACGAGGCTCAGCAACAGGAAAATAGTAAGGAACTGACCTCTGCCAAAGCAAATAACGAGGAAGACCACGCAACGAAGATACTTAAAACGAATGGCAAATCAGATCAAACAAATAATGATTTCGCAAATACGCATTATCGCGCGAATATGAGTTCGAGCTTGGCATACGCGCAAGATGAAACAAATACTAAAAATGTAGATAACAATGTAGATAATAGTTTTGAAGGCAATTACAGCAAAATTAATGAAATAAGCAGAGTTAGCGATATTCCAGTATATTCATCAAATAGCAAAGATGCGGAAAATGTAGATAGGAACAATATTAATTCGGGAGAATTTGCTCTTAATAATAGAGTAAATGCGTATCCGAGTAGCAATACGGGCGGCATTGATACTTATGCTAAAAATAAAAACAGTAATAGTAATGATTATAATGATGATTCTGATAATAATTATGATAATTATTATGGCGAAGAATATGCAAATAGCTATTCGCAAGTGCCAGTAAATTATTACAGCGAGCTACCGGACTTAAATTCTTCGTTCCCGTATGGGAATTTCAATATGGTAAATTTCTCATTGCCATCAAATAGATTTACTTTGGAAATAAAAAATACAGTTTATTTTAATCAAGCAAATAATGAAATCCATACAAATTTAGCGAATATTGGGGTAACTCTATATTACAGGTTTATTGAAAATTTGAGCATGGGTATTGATATTAGAGATGAAGCATTCCGCAAGCCTTCGACGCAAGCATATCTGCCATTGTTGGAGCGGACTGAAAGCAAGTCTTATTTCGATTCTAATACAGAAAGCTACGTCCCACAATATAAAAGCGAGGATGTCCCCACGACTACGATTGGTCTATCCCTTAAATATGATTGGGCAAATGTTAGCAAAAATTTCAAGCCTACTGCTCAAATCCTTTTCGGTAGGAATCAAGAGGGCTTCGTCGGCAGAGTAAGCGCGGGTTGCTACGTGCGCACTTTCTCTAACTTAACTCTTAATTTAGGGGTTGAATATTCCACACTGGCTTATAAATTAGCTGGGGAAATCAATCAATCATCAAAAATTGGAATCAATTGCGGTCTGGCATATAATTTTTAATTTACAATAGAATTTTCAAGCAAGGTATTAGGATTTTTCCATATATATTTTATTTTGACTTTTTTTTTTCATAAATTGCAGATCTGTTTTTTGCACTTTATTGATTAAAGAATAAATTGAATAGAAAATATAAAATAAAACATTTAATTCGCTCCCTGATAGCATTGATAATCTTAGTCAATGCCTCGCTAATCAGTGCCTCGCTAATTGCCAATGCTCAAATTACGGGCAAAGCTAAAAGTTGCGTCGGAGAGCTTGATAGATACAAATCTATCAAAGCAAGTTATAGCTTATGGGAGGTAAAGGGCGGCACAATCATCAAGAATTACAATGATTCAATCGACGTCCAATGGCGCGACGCAAATATCAACAAAGTAACATACAAATATCTTAATCCTGGCAAGGGGACTTTGGACTCATTTGTCCTAAATGTAAGCGTATTCCAAAAAACTAAACCATTTATTGAAGGGAAATCTATCGCTTGCGCTAATGGAATCAACAAATATTCATATTCCTTCCCAAAATCTGATTTTAAGCCTTTGTGGAAAGTAATTAATGGGACTATGATCTCCCAGCCGAATGACAAAATCCTGCAAGTAGAATGGAACTATCTAGGGATAGGAAAGGTAATTCTATCGAATACAAATGCGGATTTATGCTATTTACCTGATACTATGTTAATCAATGTTGTTACTCCGCCAAACCTTAAAATATGGGGCAGAACGCAGATCTGCAAAAAGGAATTTGAGCTTTATAGCGTGGAATACGCAGTGAATGATACTTATGAATGGTCTTGCGAGAAAGGGCATATTTTTGGGAGCAATCAAAGAGAAGAAGTCGGTGTCCATTGGGATGAACCCTGCACGGATATTTTATCATTGAAGGTTTTCAATAAATTAACAGAATGCACCCAAATCTACAGGCTCCCTATAGTAATTAACGACGTGCCGAATACGAAACTTAAGCCATTCCCAGATATATGCGTCGCCGGAGAAATGCTAAAATTAACCGGTGGCACACCCGAAGGCGGAGTCTACGGGGGCGGATATTACGTGCGCGATGGATATTTCAATATCGCATTTGCCGGAGTAGGCAAACATTTAATTACTTACTCATATTCCAGCAAAAACGGTCTTTGCACAGGCTCTGATACAGCTTATATCAACGTCTTACCGGTTCCTAAAAAACCATTTATTTACTATGAAAATAATATCTTATATACTAATTTAAACATGGGTATTCAATGGTATTTAAATGGAATAGCAATCCAAGGAGCAAACCAGAAAACATTGGTGCCAACTTTGCCCGGATATTATTCTCTGAGAGGAAAGAATAGCCAAGGTTGCATTTCTGAAAAATCAGATTCAATACTAATAGATAACTCTTCTGTCGATGATTTTGACAATACCCAAGAGAAATTATATAGCATCATAAGCGATGGATCATATATTGATATTTCTTGTAAATTCAATATCTCCAAAATAAAGATATATAACATCTTGGGAGAATGCCAATATGAAGATGAGCCAAATTCGCCGTTCATTAAAATTGATAGCCGGAAAATATCCGACCAGATGAATTTCCAGCAAATGAATATACCGCAAATGAATATCATCCATATTGTTTGCGATAACGGAAGCACCATAATATTTAAATATATAGGGCAAAATGCAACAAGAAGCAAATAACAGCCAAGCAGACGAGAATGACGCTACAAATACCAAGGAAATGAGTTTCTGGGATCATTTGGGCGAACTGCGCAAGCGAATAGTTTATTCCCTTGTTGGAGTCATTATCGGCTCTATATTATCGGGCGTATTCATTGATTTTATTATGGATAAAATCCTGCTGAAACCCGCTTTTGATGCACATTTACCTTTACAAAACTTGCAACCCTTCGGGCAACCATTTTTATATTTCAAGACTATATTGGTCTGCGGATTGATTATTTCCACTCCATTTATACTTTATCAAATTTGGCGATTTGTATCACCGGGGTTATATGATAATGAACGCAAATGGGCAGGAAAGATCACTTTTTTTACCTCTCTGTGCTTCTTTGCCGGGGTGGGATTTTCATATTATGTGATGGTGCCATCGATGCTGGGATTTGCTAATAAATTTGGTTCTACCACAATACAAAATATAATAGACATCAATGCTTATTTTGGCTTTTTCATCATGTTATTATTAGCATCGGGAATAATGTTTGAAATGCCGATGGCGATTTTTGTCCTCACAAAATTCGGGATAGTGAATGTTAGTTTTCTTCGCAAATACCGCCGGCATTCGATAGTAGTGATATTGATACTTGCGGCTGTTCTCACACCCACGCCCGACCCAATAACTCAATCGATTTTTGCAGCTCCACTTTTAATACTATATGAAATTAGTATTCTTATCGCAAAATATGCGGAAAAGGGAAATATCCGAACACGCGATGATAAAGATAACAAGTAATTTAAATTACAAGTAATAAAGATAAATAGTAAAACAAAATAAATGATAAATATTGTGATGAAATCAACAATGAAAAAGTTCAGATTAACAATGCAGACAAAAATTTCAATTAATGCGCTACTCCTTGCCGCACTTTTCCTTTCTTTTGTAGCTTGCAAAACTCAGGGCAACGGCATCGTGGATTATACAGTTGCTATTCAAAAATATATTGAATATGATGCTATCCCTAACTCGGAGAAGCCGCAATTCCAAAACACTTTGGATACCATCGTAAATTCTCTGAAAACAGAGATAGAGCAGAATAAAGATAATTATAACGCTCTGTATTATTATGGATTTGCGCTTGGAGACAAGCTAAATGGAGGCGACAACTTACTGAATTTTAGCAATATAAGTTTAGAGAATACGCAGAGAATATCCCAAATCTTCAGCAAATTAACTAAGGCGAAGGATTTTCATCCAGACTATAAATATAGCCAATACAGTAAATTAACGCAAATTTGGGGCAATTTAGCCGTGAATTATGTGATTAAGGGAGTGCCTGACTCAGCGGATTACGCCTTCCTCGAGGGTAAGCGCGAAGGCGGATTTCCAGATGCGAATTTAGAATATTGTCGCAACGTCCTTAATTCTCTCGAGCCAAATGCGATATTATTTGTATCGTCTTCAATAGAACTCTATAATTATATGTTTATTCAATGCGAGGAAAATATCCGAATTGATGTCTCATTAGTATCCGCAAATCTATTGGGTTTCCATTGGTATGCCAAGTGGATCAACTTCCTTCCGAACCTCACCCAACCGACTAACACCAATTGTAGCGATAGCTTTTTGGATATGTTGTTTAAGGGCGATTCGCTTCGATATGATGGCTCGCAAAATTTCCGCATCGATAATTTCGTAGCCAAAATAAAGGTGAATGGTTTCAATAGCAATGGTTATTTGTCGGCAGCTCAATCCGTAATGCTTGAAATAATAAAATTCAATGCAGCAAAACGCTCAATCTATTTCAGCCAACCAATAGCATCGCTATATCCCGGTTTGCTCGGATTAAATCAAAATATTATCTCCGAGGGATTAGTATTTAAAGTAGTGCCAGACGGAAAAGAATTAGTAAATAATGATAAACTACTAAAGAATTTATTAGAAAGTTATAAATATAAGAATGCCAGCAAGCGCGATGATAGAGATTTCGCATTTATAATAGAAGAATATAAAACAGCGTTTATGCAGGCAATAATGTATAATACAAAGCGACAAGCCGATAAATCCAAAGTCCAAAGTTTGCTTGATAAATTCGAGGAAGTATTCCCAGCATCGAACAACCCAAGAAGCAAGGATGAAGAGGGAGTAATTAGCGAAGCGAAGGCTTTTCTCGCTGGAAATTAGAAAAAAAAGAATAAAAAATATGATTTTTTTGAAAAAAGTTAAGATTTTGTTTGGTTATTTAAGAAAAAAGCCGTAATTTTGTATTCTCTTTTAGGGACGGGGCGTAGCGCAGCCCGGTAGCGCATCTGGTTTGGGACCAGAGGGTCGGAGGTTCGAATCCTCTCGCCCCGACAAGAGGAAAAGAGCTTGCAAGCGATTGCAAGCTCTTTTTATTTTTAGTATTCTTTTGTTTTTATTCACTTACTCCTTATTTTTGTATTCCCCATTATTGAGAAATTCTTGGGTTGATTAAGAAACAATTTTTAACAATATATTATAATAACACAATGAAGAACTACATTTTATTAGCACTTGTTGCGGCTATGATGTTTGCTTGCAGTAAAGATGAATATTCATCTGCATTATTTAACGAAAAATTCACCATCAACAATTTCACAGAGATTGTCGAGAAGGTAAAGGCAGACAGAGATATTTCAGCCGAAAACATCACTTATCTAAACAATGGCTTGAAGAGATTGTCATTTTTTAAAGACTCAATCGTGGGCAAGACCGTAAAAGAAGTAATCCTATCAGAAAAAGCTTGGGTGCATGATTATGCTAACAAAGATTTAGCAAAAACTGCGGATATTTCTATTTTAAAGCTGAATACAACAAATAATTTCTACGGAGTAGTAAAAGCAGTAGACCAAGCGAATAAAGATTATAATCGCCTATATTTCATCTTCAACAACAAATATAATAAGCCAATCAAACGCTTAGCTGGCGAAGTTCTATTCTTTTACCGTCCCGAAGGTTCAGAGCAACAGGTGCAACTCGAACCAATGGAATTTTCATATACAGATAAAATCCGTGCAAATGCAATCGATACTATTATCTTTAATCAGCCATTTGAGGCAAGCAATCAAGCGGCAAATCTCTTCCGCAACGAAACTTCAAGAATTAGCGGAGTATTGAATATCATGGAAGTAGAATTTGAAAAATAGGAAGCATCTTCCCCATTTTCTATTCCATTATTCTAAATCCAAAAATTGATAAAGTAAATATGTATCCTGAAGAAATAAACGAAAATAGTATTTTCGAGTCTTTAAATGATAGACAAGCCGAAGCTGTCTGCTCCTTAAATGGTCCTTTATTGATCATTGCAGGAGCGGGAAGTGGCAAAACCAAAGCACTTACCCACCGCATCGCCAACCTAATCAGAAACGATGTAAAACCCTGGAAAATCCTCTCGCTGACATTCACAAATAAAGCAGCTGGAGAGATGAAGGAAAGAATTGGGAAAATGATTGGCGAAGAAAAAGCAAATCAAATCGCCGCTGGAACTTTCCACTCAATTTTTGCCAGAATCCTGCGGATAGAAGCCACACACATAGGTTTTAACGGCAACTTCACCATCTACGATGCTGACGACTCTCTTAAAATCGTAAAGCAAATTATAAAAGATTATAATATTAAGGATAAGGAAATCACGCCGCAGGGCGCGCGCTCCAAAATCTCTTGGGCAAAGAACCAGATGATTTCGGCAAATCAATTCAGGATGTCCGCAAATTCTCGCGTAAATGAAACGATTGCATATATTTATGAAGAATACTCGCGCAGACTCCTCCAAAATAACGCAATGGATTTCGATGATTTGCTCCTCTATATGATTAAATTGCTACAAAATGAAGAGGTCTTGGAAAAATACAGAAATAGATTCCAATACATTTTGGTAGATGAATATCAAGATACAAACAGAGCGCAATACTTGATTATTACTCTATTAGCGAAGGGACACCAGAATATTTGCGTGGTGGGCGACGACTCCCAAAGCATCTATAAATGGCGCGGAGCTGATATCCGAAATATCCTCGATTTTAAATCTGAATATCCATCGGCAAACATCGTAAAATTAGAGCAAAATTACCGCTCCACGAAAAATATTATCGGAGCTGCCGACAGCTTGATTAAGCACAATCGTTCCCAAATTCAAAAGAAATTATGGACGAATAACGATGAAGGCAAAAAAATCAAGCTAAATAAATACGAATCGGATTTCGAGGAAAGCGACGTAATTGCAAAAAGAATCTCTGCGCTAATTAAAAGGAATCGTTATAACATTAATGATTTTGCAATTCTTTACCGCACAAATGCCCAGTCTTTGAGTTTGGAGAAAGCTCTGAAAAATGAAGGTCTCCAATGCCAAATCGTTGGCGGAGTTTCCTTCTACTCACGCAAAGAGGTAAAAGATATTCTCGCCTATTTGCGAATATTAGTCAATCCCAAAGATAGCGAATCACTTAATCGCATTATCAATTTCCCAATGCGCGGGATAGGAAATACATCGCTTAATCACTTACAGAATTTCGCAAATGAGCAAAATATCTCTTTATTAGAAGCAATTATGCGCTGCGAAGAGGTAACTGCTCTGCAAAAGAATAAAATCAAATCAATTCAAGATTTCGCACAATTTATTGAGCATTATTCGGGAATAGTAAATTCCTCTAATCCGCTCGATGATATTATTGATTATATTGAAGCGACGAAAGTAAGAGAAACATACAGCGAAATGACTACGGACGACGTAGAAGATCGCTTAAACAACATAAATCAGCTATTGAGCGATATAGAGCATCATTTCATTAGCAACGAAAATCCATCTCTCGAAGAATATTTGCAAATGGCATCTCTTATCACCGATGCTGACCAAAAAGATCTGAAAGATAAAAGCATCAAGCTGATGACAATTCACTCATCGAAGGGTTTGGAGTTCCCATACGTCTTCATCGTCGGTCTGGAGCAAGGACTCTTCCCTCTCGGATTTTCCGATGAATCCCCAGAAGATTTAGAAGAAGAACGCAGATTGCTTTACGTCGGCATTACCCGCGCAGAGCAAGAATTAGAACTATCATATTGCTTAAAAAGATTCAAATTCGGCGACGTAATCATCAACAAGAAATCTCGTTTTATCAATGAGATCGACACAAAATACCTTGATATAGAAGAAAAGAAAATCGACAGAAGGATCGAAAAGAAGCAGCTGTTTTCTGATAATTACAGTCAGATAAACCCCAATCAAAATGATGACTTTGGAGATTTGCCAATTCGGAAGAAAGAAACAGCTTCAAGCTCTGCACCAAGTAACAACACATCGAATAAAATCCCTGTTTTCCTGAGGATCAAAAAGGGCGACATCGTCAATCATAAGCTGTTCGGTCTCGGCAGGGTGGAGGAATTATCCGGCATTGCCGATAACAAGCAAGCAGTTATTCTCTTCAAATCCGTCGGAAAGAAAAAATTACTTATTAAATATGCCGGTTTAGATATAGTGTAATTATCATGCAACATTCATATAATTCAAAATTTATGCTTGAAGCTATTAATTTAGCAAATCAGGCAATAGAAGTCAAAAATGGCGGTCCCTTCGGGGCTGTAGTCGTCCGAGATAACGAAATCGTAGGAAGAGGGCGCAATCAAGTTACAATTAACAACGATCCAACTGCCCATGCCGAAGTGAATGCAATTCGCGATGCCTGCGCCAATCTAAACACCTTCAAGCTCGATGCTTGCGTAATTTATACCAGTTGCGAGCCCTGCCCCATGTGCTTCGGTGCAATCACTTGGGCGCGAATTGAGAAAATTTATTATGCAGCAGAAAGCTCCGATGCGGCAAATGCCGGCTTCGATGATGCCTTTATTTATCGGGAATTAAGCCTCCCAAAAGATAAAAGGGCTATCCCAAGCGAGCAACACGATAGAGATCACGCTAATAAGACCTTCGACAGTTGGATTAACTTCAAGGAGAAGATAGAATATTAAGAGGAGAATTCCCCATTCCACAGATAAAAAAAGCACATTTATGGATTACTTTTTATGATAAGAATATTAAAGCCTAATTTTGCACTTGTAAATTATGTTTCACAAAAAAATATGGATAACTTATGAAAAGTAAAATCACACAAAACATTGTTTTAAAAATCCTAATGAATTTGCCATTTTGGATATTCTTATTAATATTCTCTCACCATGTA